>JAEDGE010000083.1 GCA_016297675.1 Oscillospiraceae bacterium | reverse complement strand
TCCCAAAGAAATCCGAAAATGGATTTCCGTGAGGAGCAGATAGAACATTTCTTTACAGGGGAAACAGGATATGCGATGGAAAATGCGGTATCCTATAAAAGAGCAGCGTGTTTGGGAAGAATCCTCCCATTTTTGGGCAGAAAAATTCATTTAACACGGCATGTTAACAAAAAGAGAAGACGTATTTTTCGCATTTAACCCAGATTTAACATGGTCGGGATGATACAATTTACAGGGGATTGTTATAATGAAATTGTTCCTGAAAAAAGAACAAAAAAATGAAAAAACAGGTTTGCAGAAAATGAAATGGAGTGTATCAGTTATGATGAAATGTAAAAAACAGATTGGTTTGCTGGCAGGAATTGCAGTATTGGCTGCTTCTTTTACAGGCTGCGGTGGCAGTGCAACAGGTGCCATTAGTGTGGTTTCCAGAGAAGATGGTTCTGGTACCCGTGGTGCATTCGTAGAACTGTGCGGCGTAGAAGATGCAGACGGAAATGATGCGACTGTTTCTTCCGCAGAAATTACAAACAGCACTGCGGTTATGCTGCAAACGGTACAGGGCAATGCGGCTGCGATCGGCTATGTATCTATGGGGTCATTGGGTGATAACAGTGGTGTCAAAGCCGTAAAGATCAACGGTGTAGAAGCAACACCAGAAAATGTAGATAACGGCAGCTATGTGGTATCCCGTCCGTTCAACATTGTAACAAAGGCAGACGGTGTCAGCGATGCGGCACAGGACTTCATCAACTATATCCTGAGCGATGATGGACAGGCAATTGTAGAAGAAGAAGACTTCATCAAGACGGATGCAACAGGTGCTTATCAGTCCAATGGTACAACTGGCAAGACCATTTCCGTTGCAGGTTCTTCTTCCGTTACACCGGTTATGCAGGTTCTGGCAGAAAAGTATGAGGCAGTCAGCGGCAACAAGGTAGAAGTTAACCAGAGCGACTCCTCCACCGGCGTTTCCTCTGCCATTGACGGGACTTGCGATATTGGTATGGCTTCACGGGAATTGAAGGACTCCGAATCCTCACAGGGTGTTGTTTCTACGGTGATTGCGGTAGACGGCATTGCAATCATTGTCAATCCGGAGAATACCGTGGAGAATTTGACATTGGAACAGGTTGCAAAAATTTATAAAGGCGAATGGACAGAATGGTCGCAGGTCACAGCAGAGTAAGACAGCAGGGATTGGAATGAAGAAGGGAAGTCGTCTGGATTTCCTTTCTGTTGTCTTTTAGGAGGAACAGCGTATGAAAAATGGAAAGGAAATCGTAATGCGTGGTGTATTTGCACTGGCTGCTTGCGTTTCCATCGCTGCCGTTGCCCTGATTTGCATCTTTCTGTTTGCAAACGGCATTCCGGCAATTGTAGAAATTGGACCATTGAAATTTTTAGGCGGTATGGTTTGGAATCCGAATCAAAATCAATTCGGTATTTTTCCAATGATTATTGGCAGTATTTATGCAACTGCCATTGCGATTATTGTGGGCGTGCCGATTGGACTGTTGACTTCGGTATTTCTGGCACGATTCTGCCCGAAAAAACTGTATAAAATTTTAAAACCGGCGGTTTCTCTGCTGGCAGGGATTCCTTCCATTGTATACGGGTTCTTTGGACTCGTTGTGATGGTGCCGATCATGCAGAATATTTTCGGCGTATCCGGAAAGAATGTTCTGACTGCTGGTATCCTGTTGGGTTTTATGATTCTGCCAACCATCATTGAGGTTTCAGAAGCACAGATTCGTGCGGTACCCAACAGCTATTATGAAGGTGCTCTGGCATTGGGAGCGACCCATGAAAGAAGTGTGTACTTTGCAATGCTGCCGGCAGCAAAATCTGGTATTATGGCAGGAATCATTCTTGGAATTGGACGTGCCATCGGTGAAACAATGGCAGTTGTCATGATTGCCGGTAATCAGGCAACCATGCCGAGCAGTTTATTGTCCGGTGTCCGAACGATGACCGCAAATATTGTATTGGAAATGGGATATGCGGCGGACTTGCATAAGGAAGCGTTGATTGCAACCGGCGTGGTACTGTTTGTATTTATTCTGATTATCAATGTGTGCTTTTCACTGGTGAAAAAAGGGGGGAATAAATAATGGCAGCTCCGGCAGTTGGAATCAATCAACGTTCCCTGAAGCAGAAATTAGCAGAGTATCGGCATCAGCCGCTGTCTTTGATTTTGTTGATTGCAACGCTCTTAGCAGCAGCAATCACCGTGTTTATCCTGTTCAGTTTGATCATTTATATTTTAGTAAAAGGCATTCCTGCAATTCGACCGGAAATGTTTGCATGGAAATATACCACTTCTAATAATTCTATGATGCCTTCTATCATCAATACACTGGAAATGGTTGTTCTGACCTTGATTATGGCAGTACCAGTCGGTGTATTCTCCGCCATCTACTTGGTGGAATATGCAAAGCGAGGAAATAAGTTGGTCAAGGTTGTGCGGATGACCACCGAAACCTTACAGGGGATTCCCTCTATTGTGTTTGGTTTGTTTGGCTATCTGATGTTTGTAGTTGCTTGTCATTTTGGTTATTCCTTACTGGGCGGTGCGATTACATTGGCGTTGATGGTATTGCCTTTGATTATGCGAACCACAGAAGAAGCATTGCTCAGTGTGCCGGATTCATTCCGGGAGGGCAGTTTTGGGCTGGGTGCCGGACGGCTGCGGACAGTCTTTAAAATTATTGTGCCAAGTGCCATGCCGGGTATTCTTTCCGGTGTCATTCTGGCAATCGGCAGAATTGTAGGAGAAACTGCCGCTTTGATGTACACAGCTGGTACCGCCACTACCGTGTGTAGCAATCCGATGGGAACTTGCCGGACATTGGCAGTTCATATGTATCAGTTGCTCTGTGAGGGACGGGAGATGAATGCTGCCTATGCCACTGCAGTTGTTCTATTGGTACTGGTCATTCTGATCAATATGTTGTCCGGTGCGATTGCAAAGAAGCTGACCAAAAAGTAAGAGGTGTCAAAAGTTTATGGATAATAAATTTACGATTCAAAACATGGACTTGTATTATGGAAATTTCCATGCATTAAAAAGCGTGAATCTGTCATTGCCAAGCAATGAAGTGACCGCTTTCATTGGTCCGTCTGGCTGCGGAAAGTCTACATTATTGCGTTCTCTGAATCGCATGAATGATTTGGTAGAGGGCTGTAAGATCACTGGGGATATTCGTTTGGATGGCGAGGATATTTATGGTTCGATGGATATTAATCTGCTGCGGAAACGGGTGGGTATGGTGTTCCAGAAGGCGAATCCTTTTCCAATGAGTATCTATGACAACATTGCCTATGGACCGAGAACGCATGGAATTCGTTCCAAAAGCAAGCTGAATGAAATTGTAGAAAAATCTTTACGAGATGCTGCCATTTGGGATGAAGTAAAAGACCGCCTGAATAAATCGGCATTGGGGATGTCCGGCGGACAGCAGCAGCGTCTTTGTATTGCCAGAGCATTGGCAGTCCAGCCGGAAGTTTTGCTGATGGATGAGCCGACTTCTGCCCTTGACCCAATTTCAACCTCTAAAATTGAAGACCTTGTAATTGAACTGAAAAAGGAGTATACTGTAATTATCGTCACACATAATATGCAGCAGGCGACCCGTGTATCGGATAAAACAGCATTTTTCTTGTTGGGAGAAGTGGTCGAATTCAACGAAACCGAAAAATTGTTCTCCAATCCGGAAGATAAGCGGACAGAGGACTACATTACAGGGAGGTTCGGATAAGATGAGAGAACTGTATACACAGCAGCTTGCTGCTTTAAAGACGAAGCTGATTCAGATGGGTGCTATGTGCGAGGATGCGATTTCCTGTTCCATTAAAGGAATGTTACAGGGCGATACCGAATTACTAAACAAAGTGGAAAATACAGAATTGGACATCAATCAGATGGAGCGAGAAATTGAGCGACTTTGCATGAAACTACTGCTGATGCAGCAGCCGGTGGCAAGTGATCTGCGTTCTGTTTCTTCTGCATTAAAAATCATTTCCGATTTGGAGAGAATTGGTGATCAGGCATATGACATCGCTGAAATTTCCAAGCATCTGAAATTTTCTGAATTTTCCAGCAAGGTACACATTCAGGAGATGGCAACGGCTGCGATCCGCATGGTAACAGACAGTGTGGAAGCATTTGTACAGCGGGATCTGACATTGGCACAGCGGGTTCTAAAGGAAGATGATACTGTGGATGCCCTATTCAATAAAGTGCGGGCAGATCTGGTTAAAATGATTCAGCATGAGAATGGTGAAGATGTGGAGATGATGCTGGATTTACTAATGATTGCCAAGTATCTGGAGCGAATCGGCGATCATGCAGAAAATGTTGCAGAATGGGTGGTGTATCTGCTGACTGGAAAACACGTCTGAGTAGCAGATAGCATCGCCGGAACGGCTGATGTTTCAATAGAGAGGAGATACAGAAACGTGATTTATTTTTTGGAAGATGATGACAGCATTCGGGAACTGGTAATTTACACCCTGCGGAATACAGGTATGGAGGCAACTGGTTTTTCCAGACCGTCCGCATTTTGGGAGGCTATGCAGCAGGAGCTGCCATCTTTGGTGCTGTTGGATATTATGCTGCCGGAAGAGGATGGCGTTTCTGTATTGAAGAAGCTGCGGGCAGATCGTCTGACGAAAACCCTGCCAGTGATCATGCTGACAGCAAAGGGAACAGAATATGATCAAGTCGTGGGGCTGGACTGCGGAGCAGATGACTATATTCCAAAGCCGTTTGGAATGATGGCATTGATTGCACGGATTAAGGCAGTTCTGCGTCGTGCTGCACCGAATGAAGAAGAGCAGGAGTATGTACTGGGAGAACTATATGTCAATCCCACTCGCCACATTGTACGGGTGGGAAAGGAAAATGTGAGTCTGACGCTGAAAGAATTTGAATTGCTATGTCTGCTTCTGGAGCATCAGGGTGTTGTTTTTACGCGTGACCGGTTGTTGAATCATATCTGGGGATATGCATTTGACGGGGAAAGCCGGACAGTAGATGTCCATGTGCGGCATTTACGGCAAAAACTGGGCGTATGTGGGAGTTACATTGAAACAGTACGAGGAATCGGATACCGTATGGGAGATGGTGCATCGTGAAAAAGAGAATTTTTGGCAGCATGGTAGCATTGGTTGGGTCTGCCATGATTCTTTGTTTTGTCTTTGTCACAGGTTTGCTCTATGAACATTTCAATCGTTTGCAGGTAGAGCAGCTCAAGGAAACGGCTGCTTATGCGGAGCAGGGATATGAGAAAGCTGGCATGGACTATTTTACCAACTTACATACGGGTTCCAATCGAATTACCTTGATTGCGGCAGACGGTACCGTGCTGTATGACAGTGAAGAATCCGATGTTTCTACAATGGAGAATCATGCGGATCGGGAAGAGGTACAACAGGCACAGAAAGATGGAACGGGTGTCAGCCGTCGGTACTCGGATACCATGTCAAAGGAAACAGTTTATTACGCAGTACGATTGGACAATCAATCCATCCTACGGCTTTCTATGGAGCATCGTTCTCTGTTTGCGATGATGGGTGTCTTGCTCATGCAGGCGTTGTTTATTTTACTCGTCATGATGATTCTGGCAGCAGTGATTTCTTATCAGCTGACGAAAAAGATTATTAAACCGATCAATGAACTGGATTTGGAACATCCGGAGCGTGTCACAGCCTATGAAGAATTGGATCCACTGCTCTGTAAATTGGCAAGTCAGAATCGTGAAATTGCACAGAAAATGGACACGCTGCGACAGCAGCAATATGAATTCAGTATGATTACAGAACATATGCAAGAAGGATTGTTTGTGATTGACCGGCAGTATACCATTCTGGCTTGCAACCAGAGTGCTTTACAGCTGTTTGGCATCCAACATTCGGTGTTACAGAAAAATATTCTGACAGTGGAACGGGGCGAACCATTCCGAAATGTGTTGGAGCAGGCATTACATGGCAGACATTGCAGTGATTTACTGGAACGAGAAGGGCGTGTATACCAGATGATTGCCAATCCTGTTCTTCAGAATGAGACACCGCAGGAAATGCAGAGTATGGAACATGATTTGATTGGTGTCGTGATTTTGATACTGGATGTCACAGAAAAAGAGAAGCAGGAACGCTATCGAAGAGAATTTACTGCAAATGTCTCTCATGAATTGAAAACGCCGTTGACTTCCATTTCCGGTATTGCGGAAATTATGAAGAATGGTATTATGCTGCCAGCAGATGTGCCGCATTTTGCCGGAAAGATTTATGATGAATCTCAGCGGCTGATTACGCTGATTGGAGATATTATTAAATTGTCGCAGTTGGATGAACAGTCTGCTCCGTTTGTGTGGGAATCTGTGGGTTTACTGGAACTGGCGGAAGCTGTAAAAATTCGCTTGCAGCCGCTCTGGGAAAAACGGAATGTGACATTTCAAGTCACTGGTACTGCTTGCAGTGTGCATGGTGTTCGACAGGTGCTGGATGAAATGCTGTATAATGTTTGTGAAAATGCGATCAAATACAATCGGGAGCAGGGCAGTGTTACGGTAACGGTTTCGTGTCAAAATGGAAACGCCTGTGTGACGGTGAAAGATACGGGAATTGGCATTCCAAAAGCAGAGCAGGAGCGAGTTTTTGAGCGATTTTACCGTGTGGATAAGAGTCATTCCAAAGCAGTGGGTGGAACTGGTCTTGGACTTTCCATCGTGAAACATGGTGCGATGCTGCATCATGCAAAGATACAGTTGGAGAGTGCGGAGGGAGCAGGAACAACAATTACAATCACCTTTACACAAGATGGTACCGAAACAGAAGAACCAGTCGTATCGGAAACAGTGTAAGAGGTGTGATATCTGAATATGTCAATCAAAAAGCGGTTGCCGTGGGCACCGCTTTTTTGTGTGCAAAAAATCAAGGGTTGTATCATGTGCGTTCGATGAACAAGTTTTATTCGCCGAACAATTCGGAAAAGGTTTCCCTAAGAAATCCGAAAATGTACTTTTATGGAACGCACGTTTTTATAGCAATGTAAACAGAACTTTACATTTCTGATGCTTTTTTTCACAAAATGCAACCAAAACTTTCTTGCAAAAAAATAAAAGAAGTGTTATAATAAAAATATAAAATCCATGGGATTTGGAAAGAGAGGAAAAGAAATATGCACAAAAACAAGTGGATGGCACTTTTGCTGACCGCAGCCGCCGCAGCGTCAGGCTTGGGAAGTTTATCGGCAGCGGCAGAAGAAGCAGATGGGACAGAAACCGGGTCAGTGTTAGAAGTTACCAGTGTGGAAGAGGCAGTTGCGGCACTGGACAGCATGACAGAACCGGTAGAATCAGAGGCAGCAGCAATTGTTACTTCAGCAGAAGAAACGACAACAGAGACGACCACCACCACTACAACGGAATCAGAAGAGGCAATTCTGGCACAGGAAACCATTCCATCGGTGACGACCGTGACATCCATTGTGACGGATGAGCCAGTTGTTACAACGATTATGACAGGGGAAGAACAGGGTAGTGCACCAATCAATTATTATGATGATGTTGTGCTTTTGCTGGATGTTTCCGGCAGTATGTACGGAGATCCGATGGATGCCATGAAGCTGGCAGCAACAGAGATTTGTAAGTCATTTTTACAGAACAGTCCGACTACAGCGATTTCTATTGTGGCATTTGGCAGTGATGTAGAATATCTCCCATACAGCAGCGATTTGACGACATTGACTACCTATATTTCGGAACTTTCCACAAGTGGTGCAACGAATATGTATGGCGGTATGGAACAGGTAAAGCTGATTTTAAACGGCAGCAATGGAGAGCAGAAATCTGTTATTATTATGGCAGATGGCATGCCAAACGACGGCTCCTATGATTATACGGTAGATTACGGTTATGGTTCGGCACAAAATGCAGCATTGCAGTTTGACAATGAGAACCTCAAAACGGATGCAACAGTCTATAGTATTGGATTTTTCCATGACTACTACTCGGATGAAAATGCAGCGTTTATTCGAGATTTGGCAAGTGATGCAACATATAGTTACATTGTAACAGACAGCGATGATCTGGATGATGCCTTTCAGACGATTTTCCAGCAAATTGTGACAGAAGATCCGAAACAGCCAGCAGGCAAGGTAGAAGGTTCGGTAACAGATGCACCAGTTGATGGGACAACCTCTACGCCAAAGACAGCTGACAAAGGGCTGGGCGTGATTGTTGGTATCA
>JAEDGE010000082.1 GCA_016297675.1 Oscillospiraceae bacterium | reverse complement strand
ATGACCGCCGGGGAACTTATAGGCGTTTTGGATAATTCGCAACGCTTACAAGTAATAGAAGACGGCAAGACCTTATTTTGCGGATGGGTTGCCTTGTTATCGCATGACGAAAACGAGGAACGCATAAAAGCGGCCCAGGTAAAAAGATTCTGCCCACGCCTGGAAATCAATCACAAGCAATGGAGAGAAAAAGGGCTAATGGCACCATTGCAGCCGGAAGAAACCCCGGATTATTGCTTTCGGGATTTGCAATTGACCCTATATAACACCATTTACATATAGCGAGGAATTGAAAATGCTTTTGACAAATATAGAAAATTTCAACCTAAACCAAATAGCGGATTCCGGCCAATGCTTCCGTTGGAAGAAAACCGCAAAAGATACCTACCAGGTTATACATAGAAACCAGGTTGTCACAATATCACAGACGGCAGGCGGAACAATTCGCCTGGATTGCGGGGAAGATGAATACCTGGAAACCTGGGAGCGGTATTTTGACCTTGCCGAAGATTACGGCAAGATTTTAAAGAGTATCAACCCACGGGATGAATACCTGGTGGCAGCAGGCAACGCCGCCCAGGGCATCCGTATTTTGTGGCAAGACCCCTGGGAAACAATGGCTTCCTTTATCATAAGCCAAAGAAATAACATCCCCAGGATAAAGGCTACCATTGAAAGAATATGCGAGAAATGGGGCAATCCCATCCCCTACAAAGGCGGTGTGGTTTACACATTCCCACGCCCGGAAGTGATTGCCTATGCAGACCCGGCAGAACTGGAAGCCGCCGGGGCATATTACCGGGCGGAATATCTCATAGAAGCAGCAAAGAACCATCAAGGCCGTGTGGATGCCTGGGCAGCAAAGGACCAACAGGAAGCCTTTAAGATTTTAACAGGATTTCACGGAATCGGCCCAAAGGTGGCAAATTGCATTTGTCTTTTCGGTTTACATTTTACCGGGGCATTTCCAAAAGACACATGGATTTCCAGGATTGAGGAAGAACATTACAACGGTGCGTTCCCTTACTGGAAATACCCAGGAACCGCCGGAATCATGCAACAGTATATGTTCTACTATGAGCGGATGCAGCAAGGCAAAATTTAGGAAAGCGAGGAAAAGAGCATGAAAAACCAATATGCACCAATCAACGGGGTTATAGAACCCGATTTTCTGAAATACCTGGAAGATACATTTTCCAAATGGAACAAATTGTTTGAAGATGGCGTGACCCTGGGCACCCGTGAAATTTTCAAATTTGAAAATGTGCTAAAAGGGGCGAGCCTAAACGCCCACACGGGATTTGCAGCATACACACACCGGGGATGGAACGAAGAAACCGAACGGAACCATTACACGGTATTGATTTATAAGAATCAAAGGGCAATGGAAACAGAACCGCCACTTTATACATTTGACACCCCTATATTTGGATAATAAGAAAGCGAGGAACTTAACATGGGATTTATTGATTGTTTTACACCCGAAACCAAAATTGAAGTAAAATTTGCGGATTTCTTTTCTTTGGTAAAGGAAGCCACCAAAGCGGAATTGTTGATGAATGCCGTTAATTGCAATGTGCCCCATGCTTTCATCCGGGAAACTATGACAGGAACCCAGGAAGAAACCCCGGAGCAGCAGGAAATTAAAGTGATAAACGCCACCATCCTTGCAAATGCGGCCGCCCTGGAAGAAAGGGACCGTCAGAAAGAGGAAGACCAGGACCCGGAGCAGGTCCAGGAAGACCAGGCAGAAAGCGAGGGAACCGACAATGGCAATGAATGAGTTAATAAAAGAAGTTGAGCAGATAACCCAGGCAGAACTTAACCGGGCAAATGCTTCCTTTCCCCTCTTCAACTCCAAACATGAGGGTTACGCCGTGATTAAAGAAGAACTGGAAGAAACCAGGGAAGCCCTGGACACCCTGGAATCCTCAATTGCCGTTCTTTGGGATGATGTGAGGGGTAAAGATGTTCCGGGATTTATAGCGGATTTCAACACCACGGAAGAAATGCACGCCCAGGCGGTAGCGGTAGCGGCGGAAGCCATACAGACGGCGGCCATGATTCTAAAGTATGACATGAGCCTTTCAGACAAGGCAGAAAGCGAGGGAATGAATAATGAGTAAAGCGGAAGCATTAAAAGCGGAACTGGAAAAGATGGGAATTTTCACGGATGCCGATTTGAGGGCAGCAATCAGAAAAACTTCCCTTGATATTTCTTTGATGGCAGCAGGCAACCAGGAAGAAAGGATGGTGGGATAATATGGCGGTTTATGCGGTAGATTTTGACGGAACCCTTGCGGAAACACATTTTCCCGAAATCCTGGGTCCGAATAAAAAAATGGTGGCTTTTGTGAAAACCATCCAGGCAGCAGGCCACAAGGTTATTTTGTGGACAAGCAGAGCCGGGGCAGACCTGGAAAACGCCGTGGAATGGTGCAGGATGCAAGGAATCACATTTGATGCAGTAAACGAGCCTTTGCCGGAGCAGATTGCCAGGTGGAAGAATGACACCCGAAAGGTTTATGCGGATTATTACATAGACGATAAGGCAATGACGGTAAAGGATGCGGAACAAATTATGGATGAAATCCTGGGAATTGTCCGTGATTATGAATAAACCAGGATAGAAAGGAACTTAACATGGAAGCAATCACACAAACCCAAAACGCCGAATTGGCAAATTGCATCCTGGAAGATGCCTACGTGCAAGGCTACACGGATGCTATGCGAAAAATCAGAGAAAGAAACCGGGAACGCCGAGAGCAGCGGGAAAGAAAGCGTTATTTCATCAAACAAAGACTTTATGGCCTGGCAACATTGGCTTTTACAATCCTTGCCGTGCGATTCCTGGATGGGGATGCAACCATTGCACTTTTTACAATTCCCCTGGGCATTTCTCTTTTGCTTTCAAAGCAGATGTTAATTGTTAATCAATACTATTGGGAACATGAAGACGAAGCGGAATTTTAGAAAGGCGGAAAATTATGTTTTGGAATAAAAAGAGCAAAGAAGACACCACGGCAGTAGAAGAATACACCCGGGACGAATTGAAAGAATATGTTTCCGTTGATTCTCTAAAAGCCCACCTGGTTGATATGTTGGAAGAAAATCGACAGTTAAAACAAAGCCTGGAAAGTATGGAAGAGAGGAGCCGAAAGGAATTAAAAGAAGTCAGAAGCAAAAAAGAACTTTCGGAAGTGATGGCAGACGAATACAAAAAGCGTGAAACAGAAGCAAAACAAAAAATTGCGGAATTGGAACGCCGTTTGGATTTTACAAAGAGAGAACGGGACGAATTTGAACGAAAATACAATGATTCTGTTTCTTTGGCAGAATCCGCAAGGGCAGAATTGAAAAAACAAAAAGAATCAATGGGGCCGGACAATGCCACAGGGAAAGTAATTAGAGAATATACCGAAGAAAACCCGGATTGGGAAAAGAAAACCAAAACCGTATTAGTCGAGGTTATCAAAAACGCCCTGGATGCAGGCGTATAAGCACAATAAAACACGGGTTGAAAGGCGGGGACCTTAAACAACCCGTGTTTTGGAACTTAACGCAAATATTATACCACAATATATAGTGTTTGTAAATGTGATTCGCCTATATATAGGAAGAAAGAGCATTGGAAAGGAAAGTTTCATGGATTTTTTACAAATTATTGCCATTGTGGCAGCAGTTGCGGGAGCGGGATTATTAACGCTTGCCGTCATTTGGTTTTTGGGATTCTTGAAAGTATGCCAGGAGTGGGCGTGGTTATTCGAGGATTGGAACCATAGATTTTAATTTTTTGGACGAAGACAACACCCCCTTTCCCGTCCTTGTAATGGGTATTAACAAATGAGGGAAAGGATTTACATATAGACATAAAGGCGGGGATAACATGGGAAAGACCTATGACAATTACGACTATGAGGAAGCATATCAAAAGCAAATAGACACCCTGGAAGAATGGGAACTGGAAAGGTTGATGAAGACGGGAAAAGTAAATTGCCTATACCGTACCACCACAATAAAATCCAGGAATGAAAAGAGCGGGGCGGAAATGTTGGAATCAATGGTTTATCCATCCTTTCCAAACCGTGAGGATGTACCGAAGACGGCAAAGAAGAGGGAAACAGGCCAGGCACAAAAGAACCTTAACGACAAGAACGCCCGCCGTTACCTCATACGCCTTGCGAATATCAATTTCAGCAAAGGGGACATTTGGGCTACCTTTGGTTGGGATGATGATAATATGCCCGAGGATGAAGAGAGGGCAGAAAAGGACATTAAAAATTTCATAGCACGCATAAACTACCGCCGAAGAAAAGCCGGATTGGAAAATGCAAAATATATCTATATTCCGGCTATTGATGGTTACGCCCGGCCACATTTCCACATCCTCATTTCCGGGGATGGTATGGACCGGGACGAATTAGAAGACCTTTGGACGAAGTGCGAGAGAAAGAACACCCGAAGAGTAAAGCCGGATGATGATTTCTTGATTACGGGTATTGCAACATACATAACCCAAAACCCGCACGGAACGAAGCGTTGGCGTTCTTCCAAAAACCTAAAAAAGCCGGATGAACCAACCCGGAGTTATCGCAAGTTTAGCCGTAAAAAGGTTAATGGCATGGTTAGGGATTTTGAAGAATTAAAAGCACAGATGGAAAAGGCGTACCCTGGTTTTAAATTCCTGGATGCGGAAGTGAAGCACAACGACAAGGTGGCCGCCTTTTACATATATGCCCGCATGATTAAAAAGCGGGACAAAGGAAAGGAGAAACCGAGGAAATGAAAGTTGTATCAATCATCAACCTAAAGGGCGGCGTTGGAAAAACCACCACGGCGGCAATCATGGCGGAATCGTTGGCGGAAACCTATCACAAGCGGGTTTTATTATTCGACAATGACAAGCAAGGGAATATTTCCCGATTGTTTGACCTCTACAACGGGGATGTTGTGCCTGGTGCATGCGTTGCCTTGAAATCCCGGGCCCTGGTTCCCGGAACAATTCAAAAAACCGCTATTCCGGGCGTTGACCTGGTAAATAGCAATTATTTCATGGAGTTAGTGGAAAATGAGATAAGGGCAGACCAGGAAAGCCCGCAACATGACCGTTACAAAGCCGCCCTGGCAGCAGTTGCCGGGGAATATGATTATTGCATTGTGGATAATCCGCCGGATTTGGGGATAAATGTTATCAATGCCATTGTGGCAACGGATGAAGTGATTATTCCCGTAAACCTGGACGGGTACAGTTTGGACGGGTTGGAAGAATTGGCAGCCCAGGTAAAGAACATCCGGGCATTAAATCCCAAAGTGAGGATTGCGGGGTGCCTGGTTACGGATTTTGAAAAATCAGACTATGCCGAAGCGGCGGAAATTTGGTTGCGTACAAAATCCGGGTTGCACGTATATAACCAACACATCCGGCATTATAAAAAGGCCAAAGATGCCACAATTGCCAAAAAGACAATTACAAAATTCTGCATCCGAAGCGGAGCCGCCCAGGATTATAAAAAATTCATGGCGGAATACATGAAAGGGGGCAAATAGGATGGGAGCCAATATTTTAGACATTCTCAACAATGCCACACTTGCCCAGGCGGGCAATTCCGAAGAATACCAGGACATAACCCTTGATTTTTCGGAAATCGTTGTGACAAAGCATAACAAATATAGCATGAGCGAATTGCAGGAAATGGCAACCGGGCTTTTAATCGGCGGATTGCAGCAGCCCCTTGTTATTGGCCGGGTAGATGGTGCCTATTGGTTAGTATCGGGGCACCGTAGAATTGCCGGAATTGAAATTTTGCTTTCAGAGGGTCACGAAGAGTTTAGAAACATTCCTTGCCGTTGCAAAGATATGTCAAAAACAGAATTCCGCATTGCCTTACTTGTCGGAAATACATTCAACCGCCGCATGACGGATTATGATTTGATGGTGCAGGCCCAGGAATGGAAAGAAGTTTTGACCCAGGCAAGAAAAGACGGGGATTTAAAACTGGATAAAGGCGAAAGGGTCCGGGATTATGTGGCGGTTGTCCTGGGAGAATCCGCCGGAAAGATTGGAACCCTGGAAGCAATAAACAACCAGGCAACGCCGGAAGTGAAAGAGCAATTCCAAAATGGCAATATGGGAATCACGGCAGCAGCAGCCGCCGCAACTCTTCCCGAAGAGCAGCAAAAAGAAATTGCCGCCCAGGTAGCAGCGGGACAGGATATAAAAGCCGAGGAAATCAAGGCTATTGCCGAAGAGGAAAAAGGCAAGAAGAAAAAGACCGTTGAAGAGCAGCAGAGGGAACAAAATGTGTCAGATACCGACACAACCGAAGAGGAAAAGGCCAATGCCGCAAAACTTCACGTTCTGAAAATGTTGGGGAATTATTATACCTGGATGAATGAAGAGGAAAAAGGCATTTTGGAACGGATTTTGGAAGATTGCAAAAGGCGTAAAAGAGAATATGCCTTGCCTATGGATTAGGGGGCGTGATTATGAACTTGGCAAACATGAAGAAATCCGAAACCACGGAACAAATATTGCTTTTTACCTGGGCATCCAGGAATGAAGATTTCTTTCCGGCATTGAAAAATATGTTTCATGTTCCAAACGAGGGAAAAAGAACCAATGGGCCAGTGCTAAAGGCGGCCGGATTAAAAGACGGCGTGCCGGATGTGCTTCTTTTGGTTCCCAGGAACGGTTTTTGCGGCCTGGCAATCGAAATGAAATTCGGGAAGAATAAAACGACCGCTTCACAAAAAGATTGGTTGGAGAGGTTGAAAAAGGCGGGGTATAAAACCGCCGTTTGCTACGGCTTTTTAGAAGCCCAGGCAGAAATCCGGGAATATTTACGGGAACCCGGAAAACCACCAATGCAATTTTGCGAGGAAGCCCCGAAGATGTTTAATAAATGCCTGGGGTGCCATTCGCAGGATTATAAAAACAAGTTTTGCAGCAGTTGCGAGAAGAAAGGAGAATAGAACATGAAAACAGACGGCGGACACGAGATTGACGAAAAGGACCTGGAAGAAATGGGCATGGCAGCAGGCGAGGAACCCAAAACAAGCAATACAAGCCTGGAAGAATACACGGGCACTTGTAAATTTTGCGGACAGATGGGAACCGCAAATGGAAAAGCCGGGCTTTCAGAATCCGAGGTAAACGAATTGATTACTTTACATTGCGGATGCGAGAAAGCCAAAGAGTACGCAAAACAGAAAGAGCAGATTCAGAAAGCCAAAGCCAGGATTGCGGAAACATTCGGACCGGCAGCAGGCGAAAAGGCCCTGGATGAAAGCATTGTTGAAAACCTGGTTTCTTTCGTGGATATTATCGCACAAAAGAAAATGCAATCTGTAACCGTGGACATGGGCAGAGGATTAAAAGCCAGGGTTTCCAGGATGGCGAAAGGGTCCATCAAGGTAGAGCGTACCGAAACAGTAAAGGCAAGTTTTGAAGAATAGCATTACAAGAATGCGAGGTGTGGGGATTGGTGAATGTTTCCAAAATGGATGAAGATATAAAGGATGTTGCAAAGCGTTTAATCCAGGGCAACGAGAAAAGGAAAAAGAGAATACGGCTACATAGGGAATCGGCCTTTGATGGGTTGGCAGCCAAAGCCATAGCGGATGCCCTGGCTTCATCCTGTGGAAACATTGCAAGCCACACGGCAAGGAAGCAGATGCAGGATAGAATATACAAGTCCATTGTGCATTCAATCCCGTATGAGTATATAGGGGATGTGTGTTGTGGACGGCGGCAATTCTACGATTACCGCAATGAATTCATCATGGCAGTAGCGGACAACCTGGGAATGCTTCCACCTATGCAGCAGGATAACAGAAGAGCCAACACGGCAGCAGTAGAAAAAGCGGGTCAGAATTAAACACCCGCTTATATTATATTAACACCAAAGGGGATGATTGATTGAAAGAATATGCAAAGGCTTTCTACACATCCGAAGCCTGGAAGAATACACGGGCAGCATATATCAAACAAGTTAATGGATTGTGTGAGCGGTGTAAAGCCGCCGGGGAATATGTACCCGGAAAGATAGTACACCACAAGAAACATATTACACCGAAGAACATAAACGACCCGAGAATAACCCTTTCGTTTGGCAACCTTGAATTACTATGCGAGGATTGCCACAACAAGGAACACAAACGAAAGAAGAATTCCCGTTATTCATTTGCGGCGGATGGTTCATTGCTTCCACCTGGGACAGACACCCCCCGGGGGTCCTTATTTTCGACTACCGAAAAAGAAC
>JAEDGE010000081.1 GCA_016297675.1 Oscillospiraceae bacterium | reverse complement strand
CACAATGGCAGAGCAGCGATTCGGTTAGATGGAAAGGAAATCATAAGCGGCTGCTGACAATGAAAGAGCACATCCAAAACGAATGTGAAACCATACAGCTGTTCTTTTCTATTCGGGCAAAGGCGGAAAATATCATCTGAACTGGATTGATTTAGAAAAGCGGAAAGGGCGAAGAATGAAATTTCTCAGCCCTTTCCCTTTCTTTGTCCTTCTTCCGTTTCATCCCTCTACCATTTTTTATTTTTTTCGATTTTTTTGAAAAAAGACTTGACAAGTACGAAAAAGTGTGATATACTATATAAGTCGTATTCGATGAGACAAAAATCACCAATGCGGTTTTCCCTCAAAAATTTTTTTGAGAAAATTGAAAAAAGGGGTTGACAAACGCAGAAAAGTGTGATATAATAAATAAGTCGGTTGACAACAGAGAAAAATAAAATAGAAACTGGGGTGTCGCCAAGCGGTAAGGCAGCGGACTCTGACTCCGTTATTCCGAGGGTTCAAATCCTTCCACCCCAACCAAAAAACACCGGATAAAAATTTATCCGGTGTTTTTCTTTTTATCATCGGCAAACGCATACCATAGGTGATTTCCTATCAGGTATGCGTTTTTGTTTATCCCAAAATCGTTACATCATATGCCTTTAACCATGCATTCAGCTGTACAAAATACGCTATCGTCTGTGGATACGCCATCAGCTGCCCATACCACTGTATGGTATTCGGCTGCATACAGAGTTGCTCTATCTCCTCTCGCTTCACCAATTGGAACAGTGGTGCATTTTTATCCTGCAAAACATCATACAGCATCTTTCGCACTGCCTGCAAATAATTGGGGTTATGCGTCTTCGGATAGGGACTCTTTTTCCGCCAAAGAACTTCTTCCGGCAGATAATCCTGCATTGCCGCACGCAGCAAGCCTTTTTCATAACCCCGATATTCTTTCATCTCCCACGGCACATTATAGAGATACTCCGCAATCCGATAATCACAGAACGGTACTCGCACTTCCAATGCATTCGCCATGCTCATACGGTCTTTTCGATCTAATAGCGTCTGCATAAACCATTCCAGATTTAAAAGCATCATCTGCCGCATTCGCTTCTCCAACGGACTGTCATCCGGTAGTCCATCTGCCTGCTGAATCGTATCCTCATAGGCTGCTGTGACAAATTCTTCCCCATCCATTTGTTCTGCAAATTCTTCCCGTAAAAACTGCATACGATAGGCAGTACTCTGTGCCCAAGGGAATCCATCCCGTTCCCGGATGTTCGGATCTCGATACCACGGATAACCGCCGAATAGCTCATCTGCACATTCACCAGAAAGGGCAACCGTAACATGTTTTTTAATCTCACCGCAGAACAAATACAGCGAACTGTCTACATCTACCATCCCTGGCAAGTCTCTTGCCTGCATCGCTGGAATCAAGGCTTGTGCCAATTGGGGCGTATCCAATACTGTCCAATGATGCTGACATTGCAAATATTCCATCATGCGGCGAATATAGTCCGGATCGCTGTTCGGCTGGAAATGGCTCTTCTGAAAATATTTTTCATTGTCTTTATAGTCCACTGAAAACGTATGCAGTACTTCTCCACGCTCTTTCAAAACACCATTCGCAATCGAGGAAAGTAAGCTGGAATCCAGTCCGCCGGAGAGAAATGTTCCAATCGGCACATCGGAAACCAGCTGTCGTGTGACTGCATCCTTGACCAGATATCGCACATGTTCAATGGTCTGTGAAATCGTTTCTGTATGCGGTTTTGCTTGCAGCTTCCAATAAGGGGACAACTGTACGCCATCTCTTGTAGCATAGCCGCAATAGGCACGTTTTACTTCTTTCACCGTCTGGAAGACACCGCAACCAGCCGACCGCCCCGGTCCCAATAAGAGAATTTGTGCAATACCATTTTTATCAATGGTATGTGGTACTGCAGGATGCTGCAAAAGTGATTTGATTTCAGAGGCAAACACAAACCCATCCGGAATCTCTGCATAAAATAGCGGTTTGACACCAATACGGTCTCTTGCAAGGAAAAGCCGCTGTTTCTCCTGCTCCCAGACTGCAAAGGCAAAAATACCGTTAAACCGTTCTGTACACGCTGTCCCCCAATGCATATATGCTTGCAGTACCACTTCTGTGTCACAGTGTGTGGTAAATACTGCCCCTTCTTTCTGCAAAGCTGTTCGCAGCGTATCGGTATTATATAGTTCTCCATTATAAACCAGTGTATAAGTTTCGCTATGCATGGTTCGTGTCATAGGCTGCTTTCCACGTTCTACGTCAATGACTGCCAGACGGGTATGTGCAAGGGCACAATGGGCATCCATGTAAATACCATTTTGATCCGGCCCACGATTGGTCAATATCGATTGCATTTGCTGTAGCGTCTTCTGCTGCCGTGCAACATCTTCTTGCCAAGTGACGATTCCGGTGATTCCGCACATAGGGCAATCCCTCCTAAGCCTGTTTTTTCAGAAAAAGGAAACCGCTCCTTTTCTGCATATAGTATATGCAGAAAGAAGCGGCTTTGTGAAAAAATGATTGTAATTGCTAAAATTTTATTTGTATTTTTGAATTTCTTGGGGAAACCTTTTCCAAACCGTCATCGAACTCACGGTATTTTACCTTAAAATTGAAATCTTCCTTCTTCATCGTGAATCTTGCTCCAGAAATACCGCAGCATCCAGCCATCAAAATCCGTAATCTCCATCGAAGACCCTGCCATCATCAAAGATGTTCCATTCCCTGGGAAGCCCCCCGGCGGAAAACCATCTGCTTCCCCTTCCCCACCATAGAAGTCTGTCATACCGAAACCATGACCTAACTCATGTTCCAATACATGCAGTCCTGTGCCGGAAAGCATATTCAGGTACGCATCATCCGAAAGTCGCTGTCCCCAGTCGCCGCCGCAGCCGCCAATGGAAGGAAAACCCTGTGTTGCCCAGAGATACATATCAAAGCGTTCTCCCGGATATACATAACTGGAATCCATAAAATGTTCCATTCTGGAAAGCTCAGACGGTGCACTCGGCAGCTTGTCCGGAATTGTTTCAATGCCATTGGAAGTATCGCCGCTGCTGTCGTAGTCACTGATCAAATTGTCATACACCACTTCGTCCGGCTGCAAATCCAACAGACAATTCCGATCTAAAACTGCCCAACCAACAACCTTTACCGTTACATGGTCATATGGCCAGTCTTCATAATCCTTCAGCCAATCTGTCCAATCATTGATGCTCTTTTCTACCAGTATTTCAAACTGTTTTCGCTGTTCCAATGTGACAGTTTTATAGGACTGCCAGCGAATCACATAATGCAATTCTCCATTTCCAGCGATAATCTGGTCAAACAACGTGTTCCGCCGCACAGTAGACTGTTCCTTTTCCACTCGATTCTGCCAAATCCAGTCTGCTGCATACTGATAGCTTTCCGGCATATCTGCAAGCGTCAGTACTTCCTGCGGTACTTCCGTTGTAGTGGCTGTTGTGGTTGTAGTTGTGGTTGTTTGCGAATCTGAAACTGTCGTAGTTGTTATTTCTGTCGTGACATCTGGTATCACAGTCGGAAAAATCGTATTCTCCGGCAAGGTGACTTCCGTTGTCGGCAAAGTAGCCTGCCGTTGTAGCAAGAGGGCTTGCAGCACAGAAATATCACCTGCATCTGTTGTACCGTTTGCGTCTGTATCTGCTAATGCTGCCGCACAGAAATCCGTACCACTACCCTCCAGCATCATCCGCTTTGCCAACATCAGATCAACCACATCAATGCTCCCATCCCGATTGATGTCACCGGATTGCAGCCATGTCACAGGTTCCAGTGTATAAACGCCAAAATCTATGCCGTTTTGCTGCAAACGAATCCGATTTCTTCCCTCGTCTGTGCAAGTCAAATGCTGTTGTGTTCCCTCCTGTTCCAAGTCCAGCTGCAAACGGTCGTTTGAAACGGTCAAATAATATTCCCCTTGACTGAGCGAAGATTTCAGGGTATAAGTTCCAGTGTCCGTTTCTGTAAAGTACCAGATATTATAGGCTGCAACCCCATTTGCTGCATACGGCAAAACCTGTGCACCGCTTTCTGCGGCTCCATTGGCAACGGTCAGATACTCTCCTGCGGCATTTCGCAGCTGATAGCCAATCCAAGTATCAATATTGGCAGAAGCCACTGTCTCCGGTGCATCAGCGGCAGCAACCTGCGGCATAGAAACCACGCCTATCACAGATGCCAGCAGAACCGCTTGAATAGATTGATGCTTCTTCATAGTAAAACTCCTTTTCCGTCTTCCGATAAAAATGATTACAGAATGAGTATAGCATATTTCCTTGTTTTTTTCAACTATTTTTGAATGATTTCACCGAATTTCTGAAACAAGCAGAGCAAACGTTCTGTATCTTCCCATCTGCCTGAAAGAAATACAGAAATTATCCATTCCAAAACATCCGAAATGCAGTCGGCAGGGTGATTTCTGTTTCCAGTTCCTGTGCCGTTTTCCAGACAAACCGTTCCGGCATCGCTTCACATGTCAAATATACCCCGAACATCTGCCACTCAATATGCGTAAAAATATGCGTTTTCTGCACCGTTTTTTCAATGGCAACCGGCTTGCAACCCCATGCTGATGCTTGCTGAATGGCTTCTGCTTCTGTGAGCATTCCAAGTCGATTGGGAAACTCCCATAATCCTGCCAGCAAGCCTTCCTCTGGTCGCTGACAAACTGCATAAGAATCCCCACACCGCAGAATCCAGACCGTTCGTTGCTCCTGTCGTCTTGCCTTTTTCTTCTTCCGCACTGGCAGCATTGCCTGTGACTGTTGGGTATAACTTCTGCAAAGTCCGGAAAGTGGACATTCCTCACAATGTGGTGCACCGTTTGGAATACAAACCAGTGCCCCCAGTTCCATCCATGCCTGTGTCAGCTTTCCACAGTTTCCAGCTGCATAACAACTACGCAATGCCGCTGTGACCGCCTTTTTCACATCATTTCGGTCAATTTCATAAAATGCATCCTGCAACCGCATGACCACTCGCAAAACATTGCCGTCCACTGCTGGTGTGGGCTGCTCATAGCAAATCGAACAAATGGCACCAGCGGTATAGGCACCAATTCCAGACAGCGACAACACATCTTCATACCGTTCCGGAAAGACACCATTGTACTGTTGTACAATCTCCTGTGCTGCTCGCTGCAAATTTTTCGCTCTGGTATAATAACCAAGCCCTTCCCAACATTTCCGTACTTGTTCCGGATCTGCATCTGCCAATGCCTGTATCGTTGGAAATGCAGTCAGAAACCGCTGATAATACCCTTTGACTGCCTCTACTCTCGTTTGTTGCAGCATGATTTCGGAAATCCAGACATGATAGGGTTCCTGATCTTTTCGCCACGGCAAATCTCTTGCATGCGTTTCATACCATTTTAAAAGCGGTTTTCCCACCTGTGAGAAAATCTGCTGCTGCTCCTGCCGTACCTGCCGCATACGGGCAATCAGTTTTTCATAAACCGGCAGCATCTGTGGCTCTTTACAGAGCGTTGCCAGTTCAGAAACTGGTTTCCAGCACACCGCACTATTCTCATCTGGTTTGATTTGCAGCGGCTGTTTCGGGTCTGCCAGCAGACCAAATGACACACAGTAATGAGCATGGGCAGCAACCGGTACACCATGCTTTTCATGTGCTTTCACCGGCAACACATCCAATGACAAAATGGCACTGCAAAGCGGCTGAACCTGCTGCAAACCAGTTTCCTCCTGTGCCTCTCGTATCGCAACCGCTAAGAAATCGCTTTCCCCATCCGCATGACCACCTGTCCACGAAAACGATTGATAAATATTGTGATAAACCAGCAGAACCTGTGTCATCGTTTCATCTAAAATCATACCGGAACAGCAAAAATGTCCACCACTTGGAGAGTTGCGTTCCAGCGTTGCATTCCCATACTGCGTTGCTGCCTGTAGCATTTCTGCTTGGTCTTTTTTCTCCTGTGATGTTTGCGGCACATAACATTGCAATTGTGATATCCAATCCATAGTACGCTCCTTTTGTAAAAGTGTATGCCATTTCAAAATGGTAACCAACCGCTGTGATGGAGAAGGGCAACCGCTGCCCAGATACTTTCTCCGATCAACAAAAAGAACCCTGTCCAGAACAGTACTCGATTCACGACACCATCCGCTGAACAGAGCCGAAAACAGATTTTTCCTGCATCAAACGGAAACAGCAGCTGCACCTTTTTTCGATTCCACAAATCCAGAAAAATATGCGTCGCCATCCCACAGACAAAATACCAAACTGCCTGCGGGAGCATGATAAAAACAGCTGTACCAAGCATGGCAACACCGGCAAGAGAATGGGTAAAGCTTCGATGCGGCTGATGTTCTCCGTAAAGACAAAGAGCCAGAAAGATTGTAACCCCTGCCAGACTGCGGAGCAAACCGTTTTTTTGCTGAATCATTGCCCAGATTCCAGCCTGAAAGAAAAAATCCAGTCCTGCAACGACCAGAACCGCCGCTGCAATCAGAAGCAAAAGCCGTTGAAATCCCTTGTGGCTACCAGAAGTGCTGACATCCACATCACTCACACACGCTCCTACTGCACCTGCTCCCAGACAAAGCAGGAAGGATTTCCAGTCAGACGGATGCGTGAGCAGCACCGTAACGGCTGTTCCAAATGTAAAATGTGTTTTTCCTGTCAAAATAGGTGTTCCTTTCTAAAAATAAAATGCCCCGTATGCCAAGGATGGATACATACGGGACAATGAAATGTAGACTTACAGTTTTGCAAACGCTTGCTGAATATCCAGCAAAATATCATTGACATTTTCCAGACCTACGGATAAGCGTACCAGACCGCCATCCACGCCTGCTGCCTTCAACTGTTCATCCGTCAACTGCCGATGCGTTGTGGAAGCCGGTGTTAATTCACAAGTACGAATATCTGCTACGTGTACTTCCTTGCAGGCAAGTTCCAATGAATCCATAAACTTTTCTGCTGCCGGTCTGCCCCCCTTAATGATAAAGGAAATGACACCGCTGACACCGTTTGGCAAGTACTTTTGAGCCAATTCATAATCTTCATCGTTCTTCAGCCCCGGATATTTTACCGACTCTACGTGCTCTGAATTCTGTAATGCAGTTGCAACTGCCATTGCATTTTCACAGTACTGTCGCATTCGCATCGGCAAGGTTTCCAGACCAAGATTCAACAAAAATGCAGAATGGGCTGCTGGATAACAGCCAAAGTCTCGCATCAGCTGCATTCTTGCCTTGATAATATATGCCATATTGCCGAACGCTTCTGTATAAACAACACCATGATAACTTTCATCCGGTTCTGTAAAATCCGGAAATTTTCCACTGGCAGCCCAGTCAAATTTTCCACTGTCTACAATGACACCACCACACTGCAAAGCATGACCATCCATATACTTTGTGGTAGAATGTACAACAATATCTGCCCCAAAGTCAAACGGCTTACAAAGCATCGGTGTTGCAAATGTATTATCGACAATCAGCGGAATATGATTCCGATGTGCAACTGCTGCAAACCGTTCGATATCGAAAATTTTCAGCGTTGGATTGGCGATGGTTTCCCCGAAAACCAAACGGGTGTTTGGCTGAATGGCAGCCTGAATTTCTACATCCGTTGCATCCGGCTGCACAAATGTACAGGAAATACCAAGCTTCTTGAGACTGAATGCAAGCAGATTCAAGGTACCGCCGTAAATAGCAGAAACAGAAACCAGATGGTCTCCGGCATTACAAAGATTTAAAATGGAAAGCAGGGAAGCAGCCTGTCCGCTGGAAGTCAGCATTGCACCCACGCCGCCCTCCAAGGCAGCGATCTTTTTCTCGACTGCATCACAAGTCGGATTGGCAAAGCGAGAGTACATCGGTTCTGTCGGCATATCAAACAAAGCTGCAATATGTTCTGAGGAATCGAATCGATAGGTGGTACTCTGCACGATTGGCATCACACCCGGCCCGCCGTTTTCCGGTGTATACCCTGCGTGCAGACATTTCGTTTCCATTGCTGCGTTTTCTTTTAATGGTTTCATGGTGTCTGTTCGCTCCTTTAGTAAAATGTATTTTTTTGATTATATCATAAATCGGCAAAAAAGTCAACTTATACTGTGCACGATCACGGAAATCAATTTCCGGATTTCTTTGGGAAAACTTGTCTGAACCGTCCGGCAGATTCGCTACGCTGTCTGCCTGTGACCGCTGTCCGCCCTGTTCGGTATCTCAATTTGCAGTCTAACTACACTAAATTTCTGCATTTCGTACGGTTTTGT
>JAEDGE010000080.1 GCA_016297675.1 Oscillospiraceae bacterium | reverse complement strand
CCACCACCGGCAATGAATTGCCGGTATTGCAAAATCGTAGATTTTGCAATAGAGCATAGTATAATTCAGTTCCCATAATATGCTTATTTTTGCAAATATGGTTTCAAATATTTTCCTGTATAAGAGGCTTCACAGTCTGCAACTTCTTCAGGCGTACCACTAACAACCAGTGTCCCACCTGCGTTGCCACCTTCCGGCCCCAAATCAATCAAATAATCTGCTACTTTAATCACATTTAAGTTGTGTTCAATAACCAGTACCGTATTCCCAGCATCCGTCAATCGTTGCAAGACAGAAATTAAACGATGTACATCAGCTGTATGCAGTCCGGTGGTTGGCTCGTCTAAAATATAAATCGTCCTGCCTGTCGGTCGCTTTGCCAGCTCTGTGGAAAGTTTCACACGCTGTGCTTCTCCGCCTGAAAGCGTCGTTGCCGGTTGTCCGATTTTGATGTAGCCCAAACCAACTTCCTGCAGCATTTTCAGCTTTCGGAAAATTTTAGGATGCTGCTCAAAAAATATAACTCCCTCATCAACTGTCATTTCCAATACATCATAAATGGATTTTCCACGGTATTTGACTTCCAGTGTTTCCCGATTATATCGCTTGCCCTTGCAAACTTCACATGGCACATAGACATCTGGTAAAAAATGCATTTCAATTTTTAAAATGCCGTCTCCTTGACAGGCTTCACAGCGTCCACCTTTGATATTAAAGGAAAATCGTCCAGCATGATAGCCTCTTGTCTTAGCATCATTTGTTTTTGCAAATAGTTCTCGAATATCTGTAAAAACGCCGGTGTAAGTTGCCGGATTGGAACGGGGCGTTCTGCCAATTGGCGATTGATCAATGTTGATGACCTTATCCAGATGTTCCATCCCCTCCATTTTCTCAAAAGCACCGGCACGGACTCTGGTACGGTTGAGTTTGGCTGCCAGATGTTTGTAGATGATTTCATTCACCAAAGAAGATTTCCCAGAACCAGAAACCCCTGTCACACAGGTAAATGTGCCAAGCGGAATGGAAACGGTAATATTTTTTAAGTTGTGTTCTGCTGCACCAATTACCGTTAAGAAATTTCCATTGCCAGTTCGCCGCTGTTCCGGCAAGGCAATTTGTTTTTTCCCACTGAGATACTGCCCTGTTAGAGAGGTTTCACAGGCAAGCAGTCCGGCAACATCTCCGGAATACACCACTTCCCCGCCGTGAATCCCTGCTTCCGGTCCGATATCCACTACATAATCTGCTGCCAAAATCGTATCATCGTCATGTTCTACTACAATCAGCGTATTTCCAAGGTCACGCAGCCGCTTCAATGTTTCAATCAGCTTATCATTATCCCTTTGATGCAGACCAATACTTGGTTCATCCAGTATATATAATACCCCCATCAGATAAGACCCAATCTGCGTTGCCAGACGAATCCGTTGGCTTTCACCACCGGAAAGTGTTCCAGCAGTACGGGAAAGAGTCAGATACTCCAGTCCCACATTTTTCAAAAAGCCGAGACGCTCTTTGATTTCCTTGAGAATCTGTGCAGCAATGTGCTGCTCCTGCTCTGTCAACTGAAGCGTTTCAAAAAATTGCAAACTCTCTGAAATGGAAAGATCGGTCAGTTCCATGATATTCAAACCGCCAACCGTTACCCCAAGAATTTCTTTTTTCAATCGTTTTCCATGACAAACCGGACAGGGAACAGATGACATATACGCAGAAATTTCTGCTCTTGCCCACTCTGAGCCTTCTTTTGCCCGCCGTTCCAGATTGGGAATCACCCCTTCAAACGGTGCACGATATCCGCTGGTTCTGCCGTTTTCCTGTACTCTGTGCAAGAACAACTCTTCTGTTGTTCCATAAAGAAATGGTTTCAAGGCATCTTTCGGCAAATCCTTTACCGGCATATCCAATGGTACATCGTATTTCTGAGAAATTGCCTGATAATACATTGTGGCAATCGAATTTTCATCTAAACTGTTCCAACCAGGCGCTTTTATCGCACCCTGTGCAATGCTGAGATCCACATTCGGTACAATTAAATCCGGATCAATTTTCTGAAAGACACCCAGACCGGTACAGTTTTCACAAGCTCCATAGGGATTATTAAAGGAAAACATTCTCGGTGTCAGTTCCTCAATGGAAATATTATGCTCCGGACAGGCATATTTCTGGGAAAACAACCACGTCTCTTTCCCTATAATCTCTACAGCTGCAATGCTGCCTGTCAGGGAAAAAACCGTTTCTAAGCTGTCTGTCAGACGAGAACGAATGCCTTCCTTTACCACCAGCCGGTCTACTACAATTTCAATGGTATGCTTTTTATTCTTATCCAGCGAAATCGTTTCCGACAAGTCATATAAAATATCATCCACTTTAACACGGACATAACCAGAACGGCGTGCCTTTTCCAGTTCTTTGACATGCTGTCCTTTTTTCCCCCTGATAATCGGGGCTAACAACTGAATTTTCGTCCCCTCTTCCAGCGATAACACACGATCCACCATTTCATCAATGCTCTGCTGCCGGATTTCCCGTCCGCAAATGGGACAGTGCGGAATGCCGATTCTGGCATACAGCAATCGCAGATAATCATAGATTTCTGTGACTGTTCCTACAGTAGAACGTGGATTTTTAGATGTGGTCTTCTGGTCAATCGAAATCGCAGGCGATAATCCCTCAATGCTGTCCACATCCGGTTTCTCCATCTGTCCCAGAAACTGCCTTGCATAAGAAGACAGGCTTTCCATATACCGACGCTGTCCATCTGCAAAAATGGTATCAAATGCAAGAGAAGATTTTCCAGAACCGGAAAGTCCTGTCATAACAACCAAGGCATCTCTTGGAATGTCCACATCAATATTTTTCAGGTTATTCGCCCTTGCACCACGAATTTTAATCCGATCTATCATTTTTTCTTCCCCTTTAGTTCCTGAATTTTATCTCTCAAATACGCAGCATGTTCAAATTCCAACAACTTTGCTGCTTCTTTCATCTGTGCAGTCAGTGTTTCAATGAGGGCTTTTCGTTCTTTCTCGCTCATCTTTGGCACAGCTGTTTTCTCTTCCACTTCTTCCTTGCTGGCAATTTCAATGACATCCCGCACGGCTTTTGTGATAGTCTTTGGCACAATCCCATGTGCCGCATTATATGCCATCTGTTTCTTCCGGCGGCGTTCTGTTTCTACAATTGCCCGTTCCATCGAACCAGTCACTTCGTCTGCATAGAGAATGACTTCCCCGTTTGCATTACGGGCAGCTCGTCCAATGGTTTGAATCAGAGAAGTTTCACTCCGCAGAAAACCTTCCTTATCAGCATCCAGAATCGCAACCAGAGAAACTTCCGGAATATCCAATCCCTCTCGCAGCAGGTTGATTCCAACCAATACATCAAACTCGCCCAACCGCAAATCCCGAATGATTTCCATTCGTTTCACAGTGTCCACATCATGATGCAGATACTGCACCCGAACAGACAGCTTTTCCAGATAAGCTGTCAAATCTTCCGCCATGCGTTTCGTTAAAGTGGTAATCAATACCCGTTCGTTTCGCTCCACTCGTTTTTGAATCTCAGAGTACAGGTCTTCCATCTGTCCGGAAACTGGACGCACACTGACCAAGGGGTCTAACAAGCCAGTCGGTCGAATTACCTGCTCTACAATGGCATGGGAATGCTGCTTTTCAAATTCTCCCGGTGTTGCACTGACATAGATCGCCTGTGGTACTCGTTCATAAAATTCATCAAAGTTCAAGGGACGATTGTCAAACGCACTCGGCAGCCGAAAGCCGTAATCCACCAACGTTTTCTTTCGTGCATGGTCACCGGCAGACATCGCACGCACCTGCGGCAGGGTAACATGGCTCTCATCCACTACCAACAGAAAATCTTTCGGGAAATGATCTAACAACGTATAGGGAACGCTGCCAGCTGGTCTACCGGAAAGAATACGGGAATAATTCTCAATGCCACTGCAAAAGCCGATTTCCTGCAGCATCTCCATATCATAATGGGTACGCTGTGCAATCCGCTGTGCTTCAATCAGCTTGTGATTCGCTTCAAAGTACGCAACTCGCTGCTGCAATTCAGCTTCAATTTCTGCAACTGCCTTGGTAACACGATCACCGCTGACAACGTAATGAGATGCGGGAAAAATCGCAGCGTGCTGTAGCGTGGAAAGGACATTGCCTGTAACCGTATCAATTTCACAAATACGGTCGATTTCATCTCCAAAATACTCCACCCGAATGGCAATATTGTTAGAATTGGACGGAAAAATCTCCACCACATCGCCCCGTACCCGAAACTTGTTTCGTACAAACTGGATATCGTTCCGCTCATACTGAATGGCAACCAGTTCTTTCAGCAACACTTCTCTTGGCTTTTCCATGCCCTTCCGGATAGAAACCACCATAGAACGGTATTCCTCCGGACTACCCAGCGAGTAAATACAGGAAACGCTGGCAACAATGATGACATCCCTTCGCTCTGCCAGTGCTGTAGTCGCAGAATGCCGCAGCTTGTCAATATCATCATTGATGGAAGAATCTTTTTCAATATAGCTGTCTGTGCTTGGAACATATGCCTCCGGCTGATAGTAGTCGTAATAGCTGACAAAATATTCTACCGCATTTTCCGGAAAAAATTCTTTAAATTCCGAACAAAGCTGGGCTGCCAGAATTTTATTGTGTGCCAAAACAAGCGTTGGTCTATTGACTTGTGCAATGACATTGGCAATGGTAAACGTCTTTCCAGAACCAGTCACCCCCAGAAGTGTCTGTTCATGCTCGCCGTTTTGAATGCCTTTCACCAGTTCCGCAATTGCTTCTGGCTGATCTCCGGTCGGTTGGTATGGTGCATGTAATACAAACTGTTCCATTTCCAGCACACCTCCTGATTGATTTGAAACAGATATGGATTTGTTCTTGTAAAAATAGAACAAACATTGCAGTTGTTGTCGCATATTATCTATGATACCACAGGAAATGCGACAACTGTATGTCTTATTTTATACCATTCGGTCGAATGATGTACTTATAGAAGCGTTTCCCAAAAACCATGTTCCCGCATGGATAAAATCATATCTTTCCCTAAAATGTAGTGATCTTGCAATGTAATATCCAGATATCGAAGGGCATTATAAAGTTGTTTGGTTACATACATATCTTCCCGAGAAGGAGCAGCAGAACCCGCCGGATGATTGTGTGCCAGTATCACAAAGACTGCATTGTTTTTCAGAGCAATTTCCACGATTTTCCGAATGCTGATGGATACCAGATTTGCAGAACCATCCGATACAAAACATTGTTCGATGATCTGCATACTATTGTCCAACAAAATCAATGCCACTTGTTCCTTGCTGACACCTGTATATAAATTGCGTAAATGGGCAGTCATGACTGCTTTTCGTTCGATTTCCAGCTTAACACGGTTTGCTTCTTCTTTTTCTTTGCTCAGCTGATAGCAGCGGAATAAATCCGGCATCATTTTCAAAAAAATTGCTGCCTGATCCTGAATGCCCGGAATTTTTTTCAATTCTGTGATGTCAGCGTCCATAACACCGGAAAGCGAATGAAACGTATTCAAAAGAAGATGGGCAATTGGATTGGTGTTCACACGAGGCAAAGCATAAAACAACAGCATTTCCAGTATTTCATGCTCCTGAAAGCCGGAAAATCCACACGCCAAATAGCGGTTTCGCATGCGGCTGCGGTGTCCTTTGTTTAAATTTTCTGTTTTTGTGGTTTGTGTTTCTTTCTGTTCTGCCAAACTTTTCTCACCTCTTCGATTCCAGAAAATACAAAAACATCCTTTTCTTTTTCAAGAATTTGTGGTATACTCAAATAGAAGTTATAGAAGGGAGTTCGCATCTCTGCGAAGTAAAATCATTTATGAAAACATTTGTAATCCAACAAAATGACAGCGAACAGCGAGTCGACCGCTTTCTGAAAAAAATGCTGCCCTCTCTGCCTGCCAGTCTGCTCTATAAAGCTATTCGGAAAAAACAAATTAAAGTCAATCGAAAACGCTGTACCGGCGAAACACGCCTGCAAACCGGTGATGTCATTACTATTTTTCTGCCGGATGACTGCCTGCAAACGGTTCCAGCAGCTGTGGAAAAAAAGGCAGCACAAGGCAATGCTGCCAGTCTTTCTGTCTGCTACGAGGATGAAAACCTGTTGATTTTATATAAACCTATTGGTATGCTGGTGCATAGTGATGCGGAACACGCTGACAATTGTCTTGTCAATCATCTCCACGCCTATTTACAGCAAAAAGGTGTCTATCATCCTGAACAGGAACAGAGCTTTGCCCCAGCCATCTGCAACCGGCTGGATCGCAATACAGAAGGACTGGTGATTGCTGCAAAAAATGCCGCTGCATTGCGAGAAGTCAATCGCCTGATTCGGGAAAACCACATTCAGAAAACCTATCTCTGCATTCTAACGGCAATCCCCCCTAAATCAAAAGCAACATTACACGCCTATCATTGCAAAGATACAAAAACCAATACGGTTTCAATTTCTGACCGTCCCAAAGCCGGCTATCGGGAAATTTGCACATCCTATCGTATATTGCAGCAAAACGGTTCGCTCTGTCTGGCGGAAATTACACTCCATACCGGACGTACCCATCAAATTCGTGCCCATATGGCACATATTGGTGCTCCACTGGCAGGTGACAACAAATATGGAAACCGACAGCGAAATCAACAGCTGCACTGTACACACCAACTGCTCTGTGCGTATCGGCTGCAATTTGAACCAGAACCGGATTCCTGTCTCGCCTACCTGCAACATCGTGTCTTTACTGCACCGATTCCGGATTTTATAAAACAGTTCTTTCCGCAGGATTCCTGATTTTCCATCTCATGCAAGGAAAAGCATCCATCTGCAAATGATGCAGACGGGTGCTTTTTTGTTGGTTTTTTGTTTATTCTGTCAGCATACGAGTGACAATTTCCTTCACAATGCCCGGATTTGCCTTGCCCTTGGAAGCCTTCATACACTGACCAACCAGATAGCCCAGTGCATTGGTCTTGCCGTTTTTATAGTCCGTTACAGACTTCTCATTCTTCGCCAATACATCCTTTGCCAGCTGTTCCAGGAAATCAGTATCCGAATTCTGTGCCATGCCCTCTTCCTCAATAATAGCAAGTGGTTCTTTTCCAGTTTCCAGCACAATCTGGAACACCTTCTTAGCAGCAGAATTGGAAATTACACCCTTTTCTACTTGTCCTACCAAATCCGTAAGGCGCTGCGGTGTCAGCGGTGTTTCACTGATTTTCTTGCCGGTATCATTGGTGAACTTCGCAATATCGGATAAAATCCAGTTGCTGATACTCTTCGGCTTGCAAGTACCAATTTCATTGCAGGCATCAAACATGCTGGAACGCTCTAAATCTTCTGCAATCAAAGTGGCATCTACCTGCGACAGACCAAATTCTTTTACATAGCGACGGATTTTTGCATTCGGCAATTCCGGAATGGAAGCCTTTAATGCTTCAATTTTCTCTTCCGGTACTACAATCGTCAGCAAATCCGGCTCTGGGAAATATCGATAGTCCTGTGCATCTTCCTTGCTTCGCATGGTGTAGCTCATGCCCTTGGCATCGTCCCAACGACGAGTTTCCTGCACAATGGTACCGCCAGATTCCAACACCTCAATCTGCCGCTTTGCCTCGTACTCAATCCCACGCACTGCTGCACTAAAGCTATTGACATTCTTCATCTCGCAGCGTGTTCCGAATTCCGTGCTGCCCTTCTTCCGAACGGATACATTGACATCACAACGAATGGAACCTTCCTGCATCTTACAGTCAGAAATGTTCAGATACTGCAAAATCGACTTAATGGTTTCCAGATATGCCTTTGCCTCTGCACTGCTGCGAATATCTGGTTCCGAAACAATTTCAATCAGCGGCACGCCGCAACGGTTTAGGTCAACCAGAGAACCAGAGAACGAAGCATCGTGCAGCAGTTTTCCGGCATCTTCTTCAATATGGATACGAGTTACACCAATTCGCTTTTCTTCACCGTCTACCATGATGTCCAGATAACCATGTTCACACAGTGGTACTTCTGCCTGTGAAATCTGATAAGCTTTCGGCAAATCCGGATAAAAATAATTCTTTCTGTCCTGCTTGCAAACGCCGTTGATGGTACAATTCATAGCATGCCCCATTTTAATGGCATATTCTACAACCTTTTCATTCAAGGTCGGCAGCGTCCCCGGCATCCCCATACAAACCGGACAAACCTGTGTATTCACTTCCAAACCGAATGCATTCCGGCAGTTACAATAAATCTTAGAAGCGGTATTCAATTCCGCATGGACT
>JAEDGE010000079.1 GCA_016297675.1 Oscillospiraceae bacterium | reverse complement strand
TAGAAGCACTGTCGTCTGTATCAAAACAGTCGGCAGTGCTTTTTTGTGCAAATAACACAAAGCCATCACATCATCTACACACAAAAATAGAACTACAAACTTTAAAAATCAAAATAGAGCATCTATAAACAGAAAAAAGAAAAGCAAATGCAAAAAAATGTAAAGCAAAAAGGCGAATTCACATTATTAAGCATATTTCACACTTAATTAAACAAAAAACGGGTAAAAACTATTGACAAATCACAAAAGATGTGGTATCATATAATCAAGGAAAGGGAAAGAGAACAAAGACCAAAAGAGATACTTCAAAAGGAGATCTCAAACGGAATTCGTTCTTGTATCAGCTTTCGGAATGCATTTTAAGGTTTAAGACAGTTGGTCTTTTAAAATGCAGATATTTTTCCAGTGAGGAGGATGAGGTCCCATGGCAAGTGAAGAACCACAGTACATATGCTGTCAGGATCGCATCCTGATCCAGTCGTTGTAAGAAAAAGGGTTGTTTGGATCAGAAAAACTGGTCGCACACCAAGGAAATGAAAAATCGGACAGACTGGAAAATGGAGTGCGGTTTGGCGAATGTGGCTGTACCAACAGAAAATTCGGATTGGCAGCATAGGTGAAACACCTAATACAGGATGATGACGATCTTGTATCTTCGGCGAAAGCCTTGAGAATAGATGCCGGAACGAAAATTCGCAGAGCAAAGGGATGATTCTTATGACGAGAAGAACCTATTTATGCTTACAGCTTACAAAATAATTGAAAAAGGTGAGTCCAATGGAAGTGCAAGCTTTTTAAATGATATCTGAATCGAAAAGGAATGAGTCCCATGGAAGGTTACCATATTACTAAAAAGTAAATTTTATGTAAGGGTGGTTCCCATGTATTAATATTTAGCATCCTAAAAACGATATTGATTCAAAAAGGTGAGTCCAATGGCAAAGAAAAGAGATTATTTAGCTGAAAAATAAGATGTTGGGAGTGAGTCCAATCGAAGCTTCAGCGAAAGAATGAAAGTTCTTTCAAATCCTTTATCTGAAAAAATAGAATAAATATGCACCCTAAGCGGAGGTCTCCCGTTTAGGGTGCTTTTTATTGTGATGAGAAACGCATTCCTTGACAAAGGTCATGCGTTTTTTGATAGGCTGCAATGGCATTCAATACGCCACGCTTGTTGCGACTCCAGAGCGGAGCAATCAATGTACGGGCATCGCCGTCACCGGTAAGGCGTTCGATGACGGTTTCCGGTGGAAAATAGGTCAGCTGTTCAGCAACCAGTGCCACATATTCTTCTTGTGTCAGCGGCTGCACTTGTCCATTCTGATACCATGTTTCCAGCGGCGTTCCTCGAATGATATGTAAAAGCTGTAATTTGACTGCATCCGGATGCAGTTTTCCAAGCTGTATGGCATTGTCCAACATCTGTTCTGTGGTCTCCTGCGGAAGCCCGTTGATGAGATGCACACAAATGCGAATCCCACGTTTTCGCAAGGCAGCAAACGCATTTCGGAAAACATCGTTGTCATAACAACGGTTGATGAGCGTTGCTGTTTCAGGCTGGAAGGTTTGCAAGCCCAGTTCCACAGTGAGAACAGTTCGTTGGGAAAGGTCTTCCAGATAATCCAGTACTGATTCCGGTAGACAATCTGGACGTGTACCGATGGAAAGCCCAATAACATCTGGTTGCTGCAAAGCCGTTTCATAACATTGCTGCAAATAGGAGAGGGGAGCGTAGGTATTGGTGTGTGCCTGAAAATACGCAATCAGTTTTGCTTGCGGAAATTTTTTATGAATGCGTTCTCGTTCTGTTTGAATCTGTTCGGCAATGCTGCCAGTGTGTGTGAAGTAACCGCTGCCGCCATCGCAGAAAATGCATCCACCGGTTCCCTTTGTGCCGTCCAGATTGGGACAGGAGAAACCGCCGTCTACTACGGCTTTCATCACACGGCATTGAAACAGGGTCTTATCATAGTCAAATCTTGCATAATAACGTCTTCCACCGTCCCACATGGCTTAAAATTCTCCCATATAGGTATCATATTCTTGGAGAAATTCCATTAAGGTGTTTCCAAAGAAAAGCATATCTTCTGTATCCGTTGAACAGGCATCTATGGAGAAATAATGACCGTTTCGGTCAAATCCGTACAAGTCGCCACCCAAATTTGTGCCGAAAATACAGCAATCAGGAAAATAGGTGTTGATTTCATAGCCTGTGTTGATTTTTATCAATTTTTCTAATGGATATAGGTGTACATATAGATTTTTTCCAATACAGCCTTCTCCGCCGTTGTGCTTGTGCATGAATGTTAAATATTCTTCTGGTAGTGGAATACCATTTACTTCTGTAATTTGAAAATCTGTTGGGGTGCGAAATTCAAATTCTTGAAATAATGCTTTGCTTTCCTGCATGGTGGATACCTCCTTTTTTAGATTCCTTTTTATGTCAGTCGTGAAGAGAAATGAAACGTAGTTGAAAGGTGCGTAATCTCTTTCATTTTCTATCTTATATTATACTGCCCTTTCTCTGTAAAGTCAAGTTTCCAACAAAATATAAAGCAGAACGGTGAAAACCATTCTGCTTTATAGAAAAGGGGGTATTTTATGAGAACTGCCGCAAATCGGCAAGGTATATTTGGTCCGTTTCTGCACACGGAAACGGTAAGGCGGCGGAAGATTCCGCAATTCAAAGGAAATTATCATTTCCTCTGTCTATCTGTAATCATACTGGATCACTGTGAAAATTATGTGTGTTGTCATGGATGAATTTCGGAAAATTCAATGAAACAACTCTGGGTTTTATGGAAAAAGATGAAAAATTTTATGGCAGCTTACAAAAAGCCTCTTCCCTTGTATGAAAGAATGGTGAAAGGTAGTTGTGGCAATTGTGATAAATGACGGGAAATCCTGTAAAATTCGTCTCTGATATTGACAAAATACACAAAATACAGTATAATATCATTGGGATCGCTGGGGATTGTCTGGATGTCTGTCTTTTATGTGACAGAAGAAAGAAACAAGCAATACCCAATTGAAAAGAGAGGATTTCATGAAACAATCAAAAAAATGGATTGCTGCTGCATACAGTTTACTGTTGAGCGTGACAGCCATGCCGCTTTCAGCGTTTGCAGACGAATCGCAGAGTAATGAAGAAATTATATACGAATTTTTAACAGAAACATTACAACTGAACACAGCTACAGCCAGTGGGATTCTGGCGAATATTTATCAAGAAAGCCGCTTTGAACCAACCGCTTATTGTATTGATATCAATAATCAAATCAGTTATGGTATTTGTCAGTGGAATGGTCCTCGTTATGAGGCGTTACAGGCATTTTGCAGCCAAAACGGTTATGCATATGATTCCCTGAGCGGACAACTTGCTTATCTGGAATATGATTTAATGACAACTTACTCTCCTTATTATTATAATACATTATTGACAGATTTTGAAAGCTCTGCACAAGGAGCATATGATGCTGCTTACTCTTGGGCAGCCATCTATGAGGTTTGCAGTACGATTTATCGGACGGGCAGAGCAGAATTGGCACGAGATACATTTTATCCGTATTATGAAACATATATTCCTGTTGCACCGACCCCGTATGATATGGGAAAAGATTTTTATGCTGCCATTCAGTGCGGCAGCAATGGAAAAACACTTTCTGTAAACACCAGCAAGCAGTTATCCCTGCAAAAGTGTGAGCAAAGAGAGAACTGGCATTTTGTACAGCAGGAAGATGGAAGCTATTGGATTCTGCAATCAGAGGGACGTTATTATTTGAATGGACAAACTGGTATATTAACGCTGACAGAGCAGGCAAGTCGTTGGTTTCTCTATGAAACCGAAACGGGTTTTCTCTTGCAGGATGCAGAGAGTGGTTTGATTTTGCAGGAGTCGCTGAACTTGCAGGATACCGCTTTCCAGTTGTCTACTGCTTTTTCCATTCAAACTTTACAAGCACCGGAAACAGTACCATTAACAGTGCAGGCTGGTACGTTCCCACTGCCCACTACATTGCAGTGGTCGGAATCGGCTGAAACTGCTGGTTATACACTTTCTATTTGGAGTGGAACGGATACCAGTCAGACACCGCTGTACATAGAAAATGCATTGCAGGGAACGTCTTATCGTACCACGCTTTCTGCTGGTACTTATACAGCTGTTTTACAGCAAAATAATGCAGCTGGTACTACAGAGGGAACACCTGTAACATTTACTGTGACGGAACAACAGAAGTGGGAACCAGAAGATGGTACACTGCTGCGGATAGCACAACCAGAAAGCCGTCAGTTTCTGACACCGCAGACAGACGGCAGTGTGCAAATGATGGAAAAGAAAAATACCGCAGAACAAATTTGGAAACTGCAAAAGGAAGAGAATGGTTATTATCTGTTAGATAGTCAAACGGGTTTCGCACTTTCTGCAACAGAAAATGGAACACTTTCTTTACAGGAACAGACTGTGGAACGGCAGTCCTCTCAAATTTGGACATTTTACCAAAAGGATGGTAATGTGATGCTTTATCAGAATGGGAAAATGCTTACCCGTTCAGAAGACCAGACAGGATTGGTTTTACAGTCTGTACAAGCGAATGATGCACAGCGATTTGTACCGATGACTTACAACATGAAAGAACCAGAACTGATCGTTTCCTCCAACGGCAGCTCTTTGCCGGTTTTACTGCAATGGGATGCCGTAGATGGTGCAGAACATTATCAGGTAACAGTACAGACGAAATCTGGAGAAACAGCAGTACAGCGGACAACAAACAGCACCGGTCAGCAAGTGACATTGGAACAGGGCAACTATATTGCTTGTGTACAGGCAGAAAATGCCGTGGCACAGACAGTGAGTACAGAAGTTCCATTTACGGTTAAGAATTTACCATTAGAACCAGCGGTTCAGGTGAAGGATGGTTTGACAGAAGGAAGTATACAGGTGCAATGGAATGACAGCTTGTATGCAGATGTATATGATGTACGGATTTGCGAAGCAGAGACTGGAAAATGTGTGCAGTCTGTCTTTGGTTTGACAGGACTGCGGTATACAGTTACCTTGCCAGATGGAGATTATGTTGCAAAGGTAACCGCAAGAAACACATCAGCAATCAATTGTGCAGCAACCGGAACATCGGCAGATTTCTCCATTGTGACCATACCGCAGCAAAAGCTGACAGAATTGGTACAGCAAAATAAGCAGTATTTACATGAATTAGAATGATTTAGGAGATTGAAAATAGAAAGCAGCTGTTCGTTGGATGAAAAGTGAACAGCTGCTTTTATATTGTACGAAACAAAATAATTTTTCAAGTAATTTGTGCTACTTACAAAGATATAAAAATTATATTATCATAATCACAGATTTGGAGCAAATAGGCATCCATATTTACCAGATTTTCAAAATCACATCACGATAGCCATTCAACGGGAAAGGAGTTTACACCGTGTATCGAAGTATTGTTTTTTTATTGAAACCAAAATCAGAAGTTGCTTATCTGTTTGCAGAGGATACGCTGCGACAGGGTTTGGAGAAAATGCATTATCACCATTATACTGCCATACCGGTCATCCAGAAAGATGGTACGTATTATGGCACGGTTACAGAAGGAGATTTTTTGTGGGAACTGGTGCGGCGGGAGCAGTATGATATATCTCAACGTATTCCCATTCGGGAAACGGAAGCATATTATATTCATGACATTGTACGGAAGGGATGGAATCCGGCAGTCAAAATTTATGCGACCATGCAGGATTTGTTGGTGCAGGTTATGGATCAGAATTTTGTACCAGTTGTCGATGACCGAAATGTGTTCAGTGGGATTATTACTCGGAAGGATGTGATTCAGTATTTTGCAAATGAACAGTTTTGTCGGACAGAATCTGAATCAGACAGTGCTGCCAATTTCACAGCATCCAGTCTGCATTCTCATCCGACATCGCTGGTTCAACAGGGCACGCAAATCAATCGTTAAAGGGCAGCTGCTTCCTGTGCGATTTTGCCCATACAGCTTTCAAATGAAACGCCATACCAATAGGTTTCTCGATCCGGCAAGGTGGCTTCAATGCAATCTGTAGTTAGATTGACTGCGAGCTGGACTGCTTTTTCCAGAGAGGCTCCCTTGACAATGGCACCGGAAAGCAGGCTGGAGAAAATATCTCCTGTGCCATGAACCGCCTGATCAATGTGCTTGCGGAAAGCAGCATAGTAGGTGTTGGTGCTGCGGTCATAGGCAACTGCACCATGGTTTCCGTCACCATACTGTACACCGGTCAAAATAGCAATCGGTGTTCCGATGTCTGTGAGTGCACGAAGGATTTCCTGTATTTCTTTTTCGTTATAATCGGTACGGTATGGGCAGTCCAGCAACAGGGAAGCTTCTGTCATATTTGGTACAATGACATCTGCCCGTTGGCAGAGTGTTTTCATCTCCTGAACGAAATCTGCTGTGAATCCCGGATACAGCTTTCCCCCATCTCCCATGACAGGATCGACAATGATTTTTGTCTGGGCACTGCGGAAGGTCTGGAAGAAATCAGAGACGATCTGCACCTGCTCTTTAGAACCCAGATAGCCGGTGTAAATACCATCAAACTGTAATTGTAGAGATTGCCAGTGCTTTGCAATGGCAGGAATATCGCTGGTCAGGTCACGAAACGTATAGCCGGTAAAACCACCCGTATGCGTGGAGAGTACCGCAGTTGGGATAACAGCGGTTTCAATGCCCATTGCGGAGAGAATCGGATGGGCAACGGTTAGGGAACACTTTCCGAAGCAGGAAATATCCTGAATAGTTACAATTCTTTTTAACATGATCCATACCTCTTCATTATAATGATTAGCCTGTCCGGAAACCTTCCAGACAGGCTTTCTATTAGTATAAGAAATTTCGGAGAATTTGTCAAGCGGCTATTGATTAATGGCAGGCAAATCTATTTTAAAATGATGGAATCCATTTTACGCCGCAGGCGACTGCGGTCAAGCTGGCTCAGCTTGGCGGAAGGGGATTGTTAAGGGGAACAAGCTGTTCCCCTTAACGGCGTGTGCAATCAGAACGCTTTTTCATCTAAGAGAAAATCGCTGTCCGCCCTCCGAAAAAAACAAAACAGCAAGGACAACAGAAATTTAGAATCGTCAGATTGCAAACTGGAGTACAGAATAGGGCGGACAGCGGCACAGGCGAACAGCGAAGCGTATTCGCCGGACGGTTTCGACAAGGTTTCCCAAAGAAATCCGAACATGGATTTCCGTGGATTAATGGACGCGGAAATCCATGTTTACTCAGTGTCCTTATGTCGTTGCAGTCTGTGCGAATTGGCTTTGATACAATTTTGCATAGAATCCGTTCTGTTTCAGGAGTGTTTCATGATTGCCCTGTTCAATGATATGTCCGTCCCGCATCACCAGAATCACATCTGCCTCTTGAATGGTAGAGAGACGGTGTGCAACAATAAAACTGGTACGTCCCTGCATCATGGTGGCAAATGCAGATTGAATTTTTGCTTCTGTTCGCGTATCAATGGAGGAAGTGGCTTCATCTAAAATCAGCATTGGTGGCAGACACAGCATTACTCTTGCAATACAGAGAAGCTGTTTCTGTCCCTGTGAGAGATTGCCACCGTTTTGAATGACGGTATCATATCCTTGCGGTAGCTGTTCAATAAAGCTGTGTGCGTGAGCTGCTTTGGCTGCCAGAATCATTTCTTCTTCTGTTGCCTCTGGTTTTCCCATGCAGAGATTTTCTCGAATAGTGCCATTTTTGAGCCATGTTTCCTGTAGCACCATACCAAAGTTTTTCCGTAGACTATGTCGTGTCATCTGTTGAATGTTCATGCCGTCAATCAGAATGGCACCATTATTGACCTCATAGAATCGCATCAGGAGGTTGATCAATGTGGTTTTGCCGCAGCCGGTGGGACCGACAATGGCGATTCGCTGACCGGATTTTGCCTGTAGCTGTAAGTTTTCAATCAGCGGTTTTTCTGGCACATAGGAGAAATCCACATTTTGCAGTGTGACATTTCCCTTGACCTGCTCCATTGTGGCAGCATCTGGTGCATCTGGGACTTCTTCCGGTTCATCCAGCAACTGAAACAGTCGATTGGCACAAGCAATGGCATTTTGCAGTTCGGTCAGAACGCCAGTAATTTCATTAAATGGTTTGGTGTATTGGTTGGTATAGTTCAAAAAGCAGGAAAGTCCGCCAATCGTAAGACTGCCACCCAATACGGAAAATGCTCCGATCAATCCCACAACTGCATAGACAATGGCATAGATAAACCGTGTACCGGGATTGATGAGAGAGGAGAAGAAAGAGGCACGCAGAGAGGCTTTCTGTAGTTTTTCATTATTCTCCTGAAATTGTTTCAACGTTTCTTCTTCGTGGTGGAACGCTTGAATTACT
>JAEDGE010000002.1 GCA_016297675.1 Oscillospiraceae bacterium | reverse complement strand
GCCCACTCTTCGCCAGCATTTACAAACTGCTGACCTACCTTAATGGTCGGACCATCATAATTTGGTGTATCTGTTGTGGTAGTTGTGACTTTTGCAGAAGTTTCTGTCGTACTTGTGGTAGTCGGCTTCGGTTCTGCAGTTGTAGTCGTTGTAGCAGATGTCGTAGTCGTAGTTGCAGAATCAGTGGTAGTTGTAGTTGTTTCTGATGGTGTACCAACTACAATCTTCAGCCAGTTGCCCTCATCTTCCAGACCATCCGGATACTGTACATCCGTCTTTCTGGAGCCTGCGTCATTGATATAAGCACGAACAACACGGTTCATATAAGTTGCACCTACAACATTACCAGATTCGTCCAAAACGTCCTGGTGATCTGTTGTATTGTACTTTACATAATAAATACCATCCGGTGTACCCTGCTTCAAAGTTACATCAAATGTTGTCATCGGGTAAGCGTCTGACTGACCACCCAGCCAAACCGGGAAAGTTGTACCATCTGTGGAGTAAACGATTCTCAAAAGGTTATTATCGCCCGGAATCTTTTCGCCTGACGGAACAGTGGAATCGTAGTTACGGAGTGTACCTGTTACAGTACGCATTGGATAAGGACCATTGTCTACTGTACCAGCATCCGGTACTTCGTATGTATAAGTTCCTGTACCGCTTTCATCCACAGTAACATTCAACTCATATTCCTTTGTTACCTGAGATTCCGGAACAGGTGCTCTGTACTTTGTACCGTCATCCTTTGTCAGCAGCTGACCTTCTGTATAGTAGGTCAATGTGAACTTAATCTTGTTCGGTCCTGCAGAATAAATTTCTTTACCGTAAGCCGGCTCCAAAGCAATGGACTTATCATAAAAGTCACAAGTCTTTGACGTGTATCTGTAACCCTTCTTCTTATTGTAAGTCAACTGTGCCAGTGCGAACGGCTTCAGTGTTGCTGCAAAAACTGTGCCATCCGGCAGGGTGTACTCTGTTTCTGCAATAGAAGAGCCGTAATCATCCTGTCTAAAATACATATACTTTTCATCAGATGCTTGCCACATCATGCTGACTGTAGAAACATAGTCATTAGCTACCATGGTCTGGTCATCTACTGTCAAATAAAGTCCAGCTTTGAAAGTATAGTCGCTGGAGGCCACATCGTCTGCTGAGATGTGAATCTCCGATTCCTTGCCCTCAGCTGTAACAATATGATACTGCAAGCCGTTGATGCATCCGTGATCGCCAGCTTCCACTGCAAGTGCAGGGAGTGCCGTCATCGGCAATGCAGAAACGGTCATCGCAGCTGCTGCAACCAGAGAAGCAATTCTTGTTCGTTTCTTCATGTTTCTTTTTCCTTTCTTTGCATTTATGCAATGTAAAATGTACTATTATCCGGCAAGACAATTCGTTGATGAGGAATCATCTTGCCAGCATAGAACCTAAATAAAGCGTGTTTTAGGCACCAATTTGCGGAAGTTCACTAATCAGATTGATAACAAAGTTAACCAAAATAGTACCATCATCTTCCTTGACAGATCCGTCTGCATTGACATCCGCATTCTTATATGCCTGATCTTCTGAAGTCCAAGTAATCAAGCCTGCCAAATACTTGTTCATTGAAATAGCATCACGCAGGTCTACGACACCGTCCAGATTGGTATCACCATAAGCAATTCTATCCTCGCCACCAGAAACAGTGGTTACAGTTGTAGTTGTTACATCCGGCTTATTGGTAGTCGTTGCAGTGGTAGTGGTGGTGGTAACATCATCACCAATGACAGTGACAGAACCATCGCTCAGGACAGTGTCATAAGAAGTTACATCACCATTTGCATCCAGGCTGACAAATGCAACCTTGTCGTTCTTTGTACCAGAACCAGGTGTTACTTCTCTATCGATTGCCTGAATCTTAAATTCGGAAACATCGCCAACCTTTGCACTCTCGTTTACAGTACCAGTAATGGTCAGGAACACGCCATCCTGCTTTACCCAGTATGTACTATCGGTCAAGCCAGTTGCCCAAATAACATCAATCACACCAGCTGTTTCATAGTTGCAGTCAAAGCTCGGTGCTTCTCCTGCGAAGGCAGAAGACTGTTCATCTGCACCAGTTTCTGTGATCGCACCAGCCTGTACATTTGTAACAGTAACGATTGTGCTGTCATAAGCCAGTGAGAACTCACAGCCACCCAGACCGCTTGCCGGTACATCGCTCAGGGAAACCTGCAACGTAAACTCTTGGCCAATTTTTGCGGATACCTTTTCCGCAGATACTCCAATTTCTCCTGCTGCAAATACCGGAGTCCATGCCATTGCGGATGCAGCCATTGCTACTGCCAGAATACCTGCCATTGTTCTTTTCGTTTTCATTGTTTTCCTCCTTCTTTATTCGTATGATAGCGTTTAGACTTCATACCTTTCCGATGAAATACACATGATTCATTCTACGTCCCGAACGAAGCCGAAAACGTTTCGTCGAATTAGTACTATTATAGAATATTCCCACAGAAAAGTCAATACGTATTCAAATTTTTTGTACAATTTCCAACAAGAACAGTTGGTGAAATTGTACATAATACCATGGCTCTGCTACTTTTTGGGATTTTTCTTTTCTAATTCCACGATGCAGAATGAGTGCGAAACGTTTATGCCATGATTCCAGCACTTCCCCAAGTGTATCACTGCAATGCCTGCAAGCCGTTCCACCGTTTCACCGACAGCAGTTTTTCTCGATGCTATCGCCCTCCCCATTCAAAAACAAATCACACAGAAAGCACTTCTGCGTTTCCTGTTTTACGGTAGCTTTTCCGCCGTTTACAGGAAATGTGTCTGCAACGCACACATTTATTATACCGTAATGTGGGGCAATTGTAAAGAGAAAAGTTGAATTTTTAGTAAAAATACATAAATGTTTTCATGTTTTATAGTCATTTTGACCAAATCCAAAAGCAGGAACCCGAAAAAAAGGCATGGCAGAATGCAACTGCCATGCCTCTAAATGTAGATATTCGTTTATATCAATGTTATACCAGCTGAATCAGTGCCATTTCAGCCGCATCGCCCCGACGGGGACCGGTCTTAATCATTCTGGTATAGCCGCCCTGCCGCTCTGCATAGCTCGGTGCGATTTCATCGAACAGCTTCTTGGCAACGCTTTCCTTTGTGACATATGCCATCACCTGACGCTTTGCATGCAAATCATTGGTCTTAGCGATGGTGATCATCTTTTCAGCAACCGCACGTACTTCCTTTGCACGTGTGACGGTGGTTTCAATCTGTCCGTTTTCCAGCAGGAAGGTTACCATTGCACGCAGCATAGCCTTTCTGTGGTCGGTGGTTCTGCCCAGTTTTCTGCTACCCGGCATCGTATTTCACTCCTTTATCGTTGCATGATAGATCTATCATGTTCCCTTTTCTTCGTTTCAGTCTTCATCAGAAGACAGGTCAAACCCCAGTGACTGCAGTTTTTCCCGCACTTCGTCAAATGATTTCTTGCCGAGGTTCCGAACCTTCATCATTTCCTCCTCGGACTTATTGATCAGATCGTCTACCGTATTGATGCCCGCACGCTTCAAGCAGTTGAATGACCGCACTGATAAGTCAAGTTCCTCAATGGTCATCTCCAGAATCTTTTCCTTACCTTTCTCGTTCTTTTCCACAAGAACCTCTGTTATGCTCGACTCATCGGAGAGATCGACAAACAGTTTCAGATGCTCGTTGAGGAGATTGGCTGCCTGTGATATTGCTTCCTTTGCGGAGATGGTACCGTCCGTCCAGACCTCCAACGTCAGCTTATCATAATCGGTAACCTGTCCAAGCCGTGTGTCCTCGACCTGATAATTTACCTTTAATACAGGAGTATAAATACTGTCAACTGCGATCACATCAATGGGCGAATTCATCATTTGCTTATTGCGTTCCGCAGACACATAGCCTCTGCCACGGTCGATAACGATTTCCATATACAGTTTGGCATCCTTGCCGAGCGTTGCAATGTGCATACCCGGATCGAGAATGTTTACTTCGGAATCGGTTTTGATATCGCCGGCAGTGACTTCGCATTCGCCTTCTGCTTCAATATAGATTGTCTTCGGCCCGTCTCCGTACAGTTTCGCCGTCAGACCTTTAAGACTCAGAATGATCTCTGTCACGTCCTCTTTTACGCCGGGGATCGTAGACAGTTCATGGTGTACGCCGTCAATTTTCACGGAGTTGACTGCAACACCGGGCAGCGAGGAGAGCAGCACACGCCGCAGGCTGTTACCAAGTGTGGTTCCGTAGCCACGTTCCAGCGGTGCTAAAACAAACTTACCGTACTTTCCGTCACTTCGCAGTTCGACTGTCTCAAGTTCCGGCTTTTCAATTTTCTCCAGCATAAAAGCACCCTCCTATTACGCATTCGCTTAGTCTTTTGTTTCTTCGTCTTATGCGGATAATCGGCATTACTTGGAGTACAATTCGACAATCAGATGTGCTGCTACTTCGTAGTCCAGATCCTCCGGAACCGGCATCCGTGTAACAGTGGCACTGAAAGATTCCTTATTGGCATCCAGCCACAGCGGAACGGTTCTGTCAGCGGTCTGTTCTACCACATCCTTAAACTTCTGGCTGTCTCTGCTGCTCTCGTGCAGGGCGATCACATCGCCAACCTTGACACGATAAGACGGAATATCGACTCTCACGCCGTTTACTGTGAAATGCTTATGGGTAACCAGCTGTCTTGCTTCTCTTCTGGTCAGTGCCAGACCCATGCGGAATACAACAGAATCCAGTCTGCTTTCCAGACAAGTTACCAGATTGTCACCAGCCTTGCCTTCCATCTTGGTAGCGATTTCAAAGTAGTGATAGAACTGCTTTTCGCCCACGCCATAGATGAACTTCAGCTTCTGCTTTTCCTTCAGCTGCATACCGTATTCCGACATCTTCTTGCGGTTATTGGCACCCGGATTCCGGTTGGATTCCTTGGAGATACCCATTACCATCGGGCTGATGCCCAGATATCTGCACCGTTTCAGGATTGGTTCTCTGCTTACTGCCATTTTCTTTACACCTCCTGTAAATTAGACACGACGTCTTTTCGGCGGACGGCAACCGTTATGCGGAATCGGTGTAACGTCCTTGATCATCTTGACTTCCAGACCAACGGTCTGCAGTGCACGAATGGCAGCTTCTCTGCCGGCACCCGGGCCCTTTACATAAACCTCAACGCTCTTCAGACCGTGTTCCATTGCTGCCTTTGCAGCGGTTTCAGCTGCGGTTTGTGCAGCAAACGGAGTAGATTTTCTGGAACCTCTGAAGCCAAGTCCGCCGGAGCTTGCCCAGCTAATTGCATTACCCTGTGTATCGGTAATGGTCACGATGGTGTTATTGAATGTAGACTGGATGTGTACAGCACCGTTCTCGATGTTCTTCCGCTCTCTCCGGCGTCTGATCACAACCTTCTTTCCCTTCTGCTGTGCCAAAATGACCCCTCCTTACTTCTTCTTATTTGCGATGGTCTTTACCGGACCCTTACGTGTTCTTGCATTGGTCTTTGTCCGCTGGCCACGAACCGGCAGACCCTTCCGGTGACGAACACCTCTGTAGCAGCCGATTTCAACCAGACGCTTGATATCCAGTGCTACGTTTCTTCTCAGGTCGCCCTCAACGATGCAGTGCTTGTCGATATAGTCACGCAGCTTTGCAACGTCCTCTTCGGACAAATCCTTTACACGGGTATCCGGATTCACGCCGGTACCAGCCAGAATCTGGTCTGCTGTGCTGCGGCCGATTCCGTAAATATAAGTCAAGCCAATCTGTACCCGCTTATTTTTCGGAAGGTCAATACCTGCTATTCTTGCCATACTAATCGCACCTCCATTTAAAAGTTCAAAGCATTAGCCCTGACGCTGCTTATGCTTCGGATTTTCACAGATGATCATTACTTTGCCCTTACGCTTAATCACTTTGCATTTTTCGCAAATCGGCTTTACGGAAGGTCTTACTTTCATTGGTTTTACCTCCTTATTAGATAAACCGTTTTCTTTGCTTCTGTCGGATTTACTTGGCTCTCCAGGTAATCCGGCCTTTTGTCAGATCATAGGGTGACATTTCTACCGTTACCTTGTCGCCCGGCACAATTCGGATATAATTCATCCGCAGCCTGCCGGACACATGTGCCAGAATCACATGCTTGTTCTGTAATTCTACCTTGAACATGGCGTTCGGAAGGGATTCCAGAACAACGCCCTCCACTTCAATCATATCTTCTTTTGACACGCTGATACCCTCCCCGATTGGGTTCTATTGTGCGGCTGCAAATTCGTTCAGCCATGTACGAAGCCGTTTATCGGTCATCGATGCCAATGCAATCGCTGTTCCGGTCTGCTGTACATGTTTTTTGTTCTTCCGTTTCGGTTTTGCAAGGGTTCTGCGTTTGCCGTTTGCCAGCCAGACGAACCGTTCGTCTGCTGCGACCACCGCAAAATACATCCCTGCATCCCGACCGGCAGTTGCAAGCACGATGCTGCCCTGCTGCCATTCCATACGGTTTCCTCCGTCACGGTCTTGTCAGAATGACGGGACCGTCCTTTGTCACTGCAATTTCATGCTCGAAATGGGCGGAGAGACTGCCATTGGCGGTCACCACCGTCCAGCCGTCCTTCAGAACCCGAACGGCATCTCCTTTTTGATTGATCATGGGTTCAATGCAGAATGTCATACCCGGCATCAGACGCACACCATGACCCGGTTTTCCATAATTCGGCACTTCCGGATCCTCATGCATTTCTCGTCCGATTCCATGCCCGCAGTACTCTCTGACGATGCCGTAGCCTCGTTCGGAGCAATATGCCTCTACAGCATGACAAACGTCACCAAGTCTTGCACCGACCTGTGCCGCTGCAATGGCTTCATACAGGCTTGCCTTTGTTGTCTCCAGCAAATCCTGTGCCGCCTGCGAGATATCGCCGACCGGAAACGTTGCGGCATTATCGCCAACGAAGCCATTCAGAGTTGCCCCCACGTCTACGCTGACAATGTCGCCGGCTTTCATCACACGGTGCCGATTGGGAATCCCGTGGATGACTTCCTCATTGATCGAGATACACGCACTTGCGGGAAACCCGCCGTATCCGAGAAACGTCGGGGTTGCACCGCAATGTACAATGAAATCATGCAGAATCTTATCCAGCTGATAGGTGGTCATACCCGGTCGGATGGATTTCCCTGCCAGTTCCAATGCCTGTGCGGCAACACGTCCCGCTTCTCTCAGTTTTTCCAGATCCCCTCTGGACTTGATTGTAATCATGAATTATGCACCTACTGCTGCCAGTGTCAGCTTTGTCGTATCTGACAATTCTTCCTGACCAACCACTGTATCCAGTTTTCCCTGCTTTGCATAGTAATCCTTCAGTGGTTCAGTTTGTGCATGGTAAACAGACAGTCTGTCCAGAACGGTTTCCGGCTTGTCATCCTTCCGGATAACGGTAGCTGCACCGCACTTATCACAAACGCCCTCTACCTTAGTCGGCTTGTACTTCACATGATAGGAAGCACCACAGCCTTCGCAGACTCTTCTGCCGGAAACACGCTCTTTAATCGTTTCATCCGGTACATAGATTTCCAGCACCTTGTCAATGGTTACGCCCATGGCATCCAGTGCTTCTGCCTGCGGGACGGTTCTCGGAAAGCCGTCCAGAATAAATCCGTTTTTGCAGTCCGGCTGTGCAATGCGATCTTTCAGGATTCCGATGACAATTTCATCGGAAACCAATGCACCGCTTTCCATAGCTGCTTTTGCTTTCAGCCCGTATTCGGTACCATTCTTAACCGCTTCCCGCAGCATGTTGCCGGTGGAAATCTGCGGGATGGACAATGCTTCTGAAATGACCTCTGCCTGTGTGCCTTTTCCAGCACCCGGAGCACCTAAAAGAATCAAATTCATGGTATCTTCTCCTTATTCGAGGAATCCCTTATGATGACGCATCATCATTTCCGATTCCAATGTACGAACTGTTTCCAAAGCCACGCTGACAACGATCAGAATCGTGGTACCGCCCATTGCCAAAGAACTCAGGTTCGGATCTGCCTTGTTCATTGCAATCGGGAAGATGGCAATAATACCAAGGAAGAATGCACCAACCAATGTAATCTTGGACAGGACACGCTGAATGTAATCGGATGTCGGCTTACCAGGACGAATGCCCGGAATACCGCCGTTGCTCTGCCGCAGATTGTTTGCAATCTCAATCGGATTGTACTGCATCGATACATAGAAGTAGTTAAATGCAATAATCAGAATGAAGTAGATTGCCGCATAACCCCAGCTGTTGGTATGGAAGAAGCTGATAAATCCATTATAGAACTTCTGCCAGCCGCCAGTCGGATCATCATACATCGGCTTAAACAGCTCGATGGTACTCGGCAGGGACATGAAAGACATTGCAAAGATGATCGGCATAACGCCGCTCATGCAAACTTTAATCGGAATGTGGGTGGACTGTCCGCCATACTGCTTTCTGCCAACCACACGCTTTGCATACTGAATCGGAATCCGGCGTTCGGAGTTGTTCATGAAGACAATGAAGGTAATCATTGCAATAAAGATCACCAGAACAGCCAGAGATTCAAAGAAATACCGCTGTGGGTTTTCTCTTGTAAGTTCAACCAAGGTACCAAGCATGGTAGGGAACCGTGCCAAAATGCCGGCAAACAACAACATAGAAATACCATTGCCGATGCCCTTATCGTTAATCCGGTTACCCATCCAAACAACGATACAAGTACCAGCGATAAAGCACATTACAATGATAACTGCTACAAAGATATTTGCAGCCTTGGAATCATATGTTTTAACCGCTTCCATGCTGTTTTTCAGCGTCAGATAATATGCAACCGACATGAAAACCGCCAAAGCCAAAGCCACAAAGGCAGTGATTTTGTTCAATTTTTTCTGTCCTTCTTCCCCCTCATCCCGCAGTCGTTCCAACGGCGGCAGAGCATAGGTCAGCAGCTGCATAATGATAGACGCATTGATATAAGGGGTAATGGACAGGGAAAAGATGGTTGCCTGAGAAAGTGCACCACCTGTTAAAATGTCCAAATATTCGAGGAAGTTACCATTTGTTGCCTTTTGGCTCATCCATTCGGAAACCACTGACGTATCCAAAAATGGAACAACCAGTGCACAACCGAAACGGAAAATAAGGATCATAAATAATGTGTACAAAAGCTTCTTGCGAATGTCCTTGATACTCCAAGCATCTCTCAGCGTTTTAAACACATTACATCACCTCAGCTTTTCCGCCAGCCTTTTCAATTTTTTCAACTGCACTCTTAGAGAATTTTGCAGCCTTTACGGTCAGCTTTGTTGTCAATTCGCCGTTGCCGAGCACCTTAACGCCTGCACAAACCTTCTTTACCAGACCGGTTGCCATCAGCAGCTCTGTGTCTACAACGGTATCTTCTGCAAACTGATTCAGATCTGCTACATTTACGATTGCATAATCTGTACCGAAGATATTCTTAAAACCTCTCTTCGGAATTCTTCTTGCGATTGGCATCTGACCGCCTTCAAAGCCGATCCGAACGCCGCCGCCGCTTCTTGCATTCTGACCCTTGTGACCCTTACCAGCGGTCTTACCGTTTCCGGAACCGTGGCCACGGCCAACTCTCTTTACGTCCTTTACCGAACCTGCTGCCGGTGATAATTCGTGAAGTTTCATCCTACTGCACCTCCTTGTTTATGCTTCCTGCACCTCAACGAGGTGTGAGATCTTCTGAATCTTACCGAGGGTTGCCGCATTTTCCGGCTGTACGGTAACGTCGCCGATCTTCTTCAGACCCAGCGAATTTGCGGTTGCAACCTGATCCTTTTTCCGACCGGACAGGCTCTTTACCAGCTTGATTTGCTTTGCCATGATGCACCCTCCTTAACCTAAAATTTCCTTAACTGACTTGCCTCTCATTTCAGCAACCTCAGCTGCGGTTGCACAAGATGCCAAACCATTGATCGTTGCCCGAACGACGTTGCACGGATTGTTGGAACGCAGGGACTTGGTACGAATGTCCTTAATGCCTGCTACTTCAATCACGGCACGAACCGGACCGCCTGCAATCACACCAGTACCTGGTGCAGCCGGCTTCATCAGCACGCTGCCGGCACCGAACTTGCCGATAATTTCGTGCGGAATGGTAGTGCCCTTCAGCGGAATCTTGATGAGGTTCTTCTTTGCGTCCTCAATGCCCTTACGGATTGCATCCGGAACTTCACCGGACTTGCCCAGACCGAAACCGATCGTACCATTGCCATCGCCGACTACAACGAGTGCGGAGAACTTCATGATACGGCCGCCCTTTACGGTCTTGGATACTCGATTGATCGAAACGACCTTTTCGGTCAGTTCCAAGCTGTTCGGATCAATTTTTGCCAAAGTAATCCCTCCTTAGAATTTCAGTCCGCCTTCACGGGCACCGTCTGCGAGTTCCTTCACTCTGCCGTGATAGAGGTAACCGCCTCTGTCGAATACGACTTCTGTGATGTTCTTTGCAAGTGCACGTTCTGCGATCATAGTGCCAACCTTCCGAGCAGCTTCTGTGTTGCCGCCGGTGCCTTCAAAATCCTTATCCATGCTGGATGCGGATGCCAGTGTCACACCGTTTACATCGTCGATCAGCTGTGCGTAGATGTGCTTTGTGGAACGATATACATTCAGGCGAGGACGTTCAGGAGTACCGGAAATCTTCGCACGAACTCTTGCGTGTCTTTTTGCTCTGGCTTTATTGCTGTCTGCCTTTTTAATCATAGCAATTTAACTCCTTTCAATTACTTTTTGCCCTTGCCGGCTTTACCTTCCTTGCGGATAATGTGTTCATTTTCATAGCGGATGCCCTTGCCCTTATACGGCTCCGGCGGACGCTTTTCGCGAATTTCCGCTGCATACTGACCAACTGCCTGCTTGTCGATGCCGCTTACTACGATGGTATTCGGCTGCGGAACTTCCAACTTGATGGCATCGGTTTCCGGAATATTGACCGGATGAGAGAACCCAACGCTCAGAACGACTTCCTTGCCCTTCTTTGCAGCACGATAGCCGACACCTTCGATGATCAGGGTCTTGCTGTAACCGTTGGTTACACCTTCCACCATATTGGAGAGCAGTGTTCTGGTCAGACCGTGCAGGGATCTGTGTTCCTTGTCATCAGTCGGACGAGTTACGGTGATGACACCATCTTCGAGTGCAATGCCCAGTTCCGGGGAAAACTGCTTAGAGATTTCGCCCTTCGGTCCTTTTACGGTAACGTAATTGTTTTCGCATGTTACGGTAACACCAGCCGGGACACTGATCGGTTTTTTACCTATTCTTGACATTCCTTGTGTCCTCCTTACCAAACATAAGCTAAAACTTCGCCGCCAACATTCAGTTCACGGGCTTTTTTGTCTGTCATGATACCCTTAGAAGTAGAAACGATCGCAATGCCCAGACCCTTTCTTACCTTCGGCATATCTGCACAGCTGGAATAAATCCGCAGACCCGGCTTGGAAACTCTGCGGAGACCGGTGATAACCGGTGCCTTGCTGTCTGTATATTTCAATGTAATTCTGATAATGCCCTGCTTGCCGTCTTCCACTACCTGAAAGCTCTTGATGTAGCCTTCGTCGAGAAGGATCTGGGTGATTGCCTTCTTGACATTGGAAGCCGGAACGTCAACGGTGGCGTGTTTTGCGGAGCTCGCATTCCGAATTCTTGTCAGAATGTCTGCTATTGTATCAGTAATCTGCATACCAATGACCTCCTTTTCGTAATGCTTCTTTTACCAGCTTGCTTTCTTAACGCCCGGAATCTTACCCTCATGTGCCAGATGTCTGAAGCAAACACGGCAAATGCCGTATTTTCTCAGATACGCATGCGGTCTGCCGCAGAGCTTGCAGCGGGTGTAAGCTCTTGTGGAGAATTTGGGAGTTTTCTGCTGCTTTAATTTCATTGCCTTCTTTGCCATGATCGTTCCTCCCTGCTTACTTAATGAACGGAGCACCGAGCAGTGTCAGCAGCTCCTTTGCTTCTTCATCGGTCTGTGCAGTGGTAATGAAATTGATATCCATACCTCTGACCTTATCAATCTTATCGTATTCGATTTCCGGGAAGATCAGCTGTTCCTTGATACCAGTGGAATAGTTGCCCTTACCATCGAACGAATTGCCGTTGATGCCTCTGAAGTCACGAACACGCGGGAAGCTGACATTGAACAGCTTGTAAACGAATTCATACATCTTTTCGCCACGCAGGGTTACCTTGACGCCAATCGGCATTCCTTCACGCAGCTTGAAGTTTGCAACGGATTTCTTTGCTCTGCAAACAACCGGCTTCTGTCCGGTAATAATGGACAGGTCGTTCATAATTGCATCGATTACCTTTGCATTGTCCTTTGCTTCGCCGGCTGCCACATTGACAACCACCTTGTCCAGCTTCGGAATCTGCATGACATTCTTGTAACCGAACTTCTTCATCATTGCAGGAGCAACGGTGCTGTTATAATAATCTTTCAACGTAGACATATCGTTTCTCCTTTACTCAAAAGATTTGCCGCACTTCTTGCAGACACGCAGCTTCTTGCCGTCTTCTACAACATGACCGATTCTGGTCGGCTTGCCGCACTTCGGGCAAACGAGCTGTACCTTGCTGGCATACAGAGCCCCTTCGGTTTCCACGATGCCGCCGCTCTGACCCATTCTGGTCGGCTTGACATGCTTTGTGATCTTGTTGAAGCCTTCTACGATAACCTTGCCTTCCTTCGGGCTGACAGCAACAACTTTGCCTTCGAGTCTGCCCTTGGACTTATCGGTTACGTCCTTGTACTGGTAAATATCCTTACCGGTCAGCAGTACGACGGTGTCACCTGTTTTTACATGTACCTTACTCATTATGACACCTCCGAATTAAAGTACTTCCGGTGCCAAGCTCAGGATCTTCATATAATCCTTATCACGCAGCTCTCTGGCAACCGGCCCAAAGATACGAGTGCCCTTCGGGTTCTTGTCTTCCTTAATAATAACCGCAGCGTTTTCATCGAACCGGATGTAGGTACCGTCTTCTCTCCGCAGGCCCTTTGCAGAGCGTACGATGACAGCCTTTACAACATCACCCTTCTTTACAACGCCGCCGGGTGTTGCTTTCTTAACAGAAGCGACTACGACATCACCAATGTTGGCATACCGTCTCCGGGTACCGCCCAGTACTCTGATGCACATCAGTTCTTTCGCACCGGTGTTGTCCGCAACCTTCAAATACGTTTGCATCTGAATCACAGCGAGTTCCTCCTTTCGGAAACGTCCCTCTCAGAACGAACCGTTTTTTCTTCGTTCGTCAATTACTTAGCCTTTTCGATGATTTCCACAACACGCCATCTCTTATCCTTGGACAGCGGACGGGTTTCCATCACTTCTACACGATCGCCAACCTTGCAGGCATTGTTTTCATCATGTGCCTTGAGGCGGACGGTTCTCTTCACAATCTTCTTGTAAAGCGGGTGTTTTACATTGTCGACGATTGCTACAACGACTGTCTTATCCATCTTGTCGCTAACCACTCTGCCGACTCTGGTTTTTCTCAAATTTCTCTCAGCCACTGTAAAGCCCTCCTCTTAGTGCTGTGCAGACTGAAGTTCCGCAGCACGGAGTGCAGTCTTAACACGGGCAATATCCTTCTTTACTGCCTTGATACGAGCTGTATTTTCAAGCTGATTTGCAGCAAGCTGAAAGCGAAGTGCAAACAGTTCTTCCTTCAGGTCAACCAGCTTTTCATTCAGTTCATCAACCGGCATTGCTTTTACTTCTGCTGCTTTCATGCCTGCTCGCCTCCTTCAGCCTTTACAAACTTACACTTAATCGGCAGCTTATGCATCGCAAGACGCATTGCTTCTCTTGCAGTTTCTTCCGGCACGCCAGCGATTTCAAACATCACTCTGCCCGGCTTTACAACTGCTACCCAATATTCCGGAGCACCTTTACCGGAACCCATTCTGGTGCCTGCCGGCTTCTTGGTAACCGGCTTATCCGGGAAAATCTTAATCCAAACCTGACCGCCACGCTTGATGTAACGAGTCATTGCGATACGGGCAGATTCAATCTGGTTGGAGGTAATCCATGCCGGCTCCAGAGCCTGCAAACCATACTCACCATTGCTGACAGTCGAACCTCTGTAAGCCTTCCCTGTCATCCGTCCTCTGTGTACACGACGGTATTTTACTCTCTTCGGAAGCAGCATTACTGTTTACCTCCTTCTCTTTTTTCGCCACGACGGAAGCCACCGTTTCTGCGGTCACCGTTCCGGTTATCACGACGTCTTCTGTCGTCTCTGCCGCCACGGTTGTTATCACGGGACTTTCTCTCTACCTTTTCTCTCTGCTCAGCAGCTCTTGCAGCATCGCCCTTGAGCACTTCGCCCTTATAGATCCAAACCTTTACGCCCAGACGACCATAAGTGGTGTGTGCTTCTGCGGTACCGTAGTCGATATCAGCACGAATGGTCTGCAGCGGGATGGTACCTTCGTGATAGCTTTCTGAACGTGCGATTTCTGCACCGCCCAGACGACCGGAAACCTTTGTCTTGATACCCTTTGCACCGAGACGCATTGCACGACCGATTGCCTGCTTCATAGCACGACGGAAGGAAATTCTGTTTTCCAGATCCAATGCAATCTTTTCTGCAACGAGCTGTGCATCCATATCCGGCTGCTTTACTTCAACGATGTTGACGTAAACCTGCTTATTCATCATCTTTTCCAACTGTGTGCGGAGCTTTTCGATCTCTGCACCGCCACGGCCGATTACGATGCCCGGCTTTGCACAGTGGATGTGGATTCTTACCTTATCTGCAAACCGCTCAATTTCAATCTTCGGAACACCTGCTGCATACAGATTCTTCTTAATAAACTTCCGAACGTTGAAGTCTTCTACCAGCGTATCGCCGAAGTCAGCCTTGTTCGCAAACCAGCGAGAATCCCAATCTTTAATCACACCAACACGGAGACCGTGCGGATTAACCTTCTGGCCCATATTTTAACCTCCTTGGGATTATTCTTCTTCTTTCAGAACAATGGTGATATGCGACGTTCTCTTATAAATCCGAAATGCTCTGCCCTGTGCTCTCGGCTGAATCCGCTTCATAATCGGACCCGGAGTTGCATAGCATTCGGCAACGTAAAGTGCATCCTTGTTCATGCTGAAATTGTTTTCTGCATTTGCCATAGCGGACTTCAAAAGCTTTTCCAGAATCGGGCTTGCTGCTTTCGGTGTGAGATCCAAAGTTGCCAGTGCAACATCCACCGGCTTATTTCTGATCAGATCCAAAACGATCTGTACTTTTCTCGGAGAAATGCGAGCATTTCTCAAATATGCTCTTGCTTCCATTTGAACGCCTCCTTCCAAAATTACTTCTTGCCGTTATTTGAAGTCTTCGAACCGGCATGACCCTTAAAGGTTCTGGTCGGTGCAAACTCGCCGAGCTTATGACCTACCATATCTTCTGTTACATAAACCGGAACATGCTTGCGGCCGTCATGTACGGCAAAGGTGTGTCCGACAAAGTCAGGGAAAATTGTGGAAGATCGGCTCCAAGTCTTGAGGACTTTCTTTTCTCCGGCTTCGTTCATTGCCTGCACTCTCTTCAGCAGGACTTCCTGGACATAAGGTCCCTTTTTAATACTTCTGCTCATGAAATGCTCCTCCTTTCCCCTTATTTGCCGTTACGGCGTTTTACGATATACTTATCAGAAGCCTTGTGCTTCTTTCTGGTCTTGTAACCCAGAGCTGGCTTACCCCAAGGCGTAACAGGTCCCGGACGTCCAACTGGTGACTTACCTTCACCACCGCCGTGTGGGTGGTCATTCGGGTTCATAACAGAACCTCTGACAGTCGGTCTCCATCCCTTATTCCGCATACGGCCAGCCTTACCATAGTTTACATTCTCGTGATCCACATTGGAAACCTGACCAATGGAAGCACGGCACTGAATGGAAACCTTCCGCATTTCGCCGGATGGCAAACGAATCAGTGCAAATGCACCTTCCTTGCCCATCAGCTGAGCGGTGTTGCCAGCACTTCTAACCAGCTGTGCACCCTTACCCGGATACAGTTCAATTGCATGAATAAAGGTACCAACCGGAATATCTGCCAGTGCCAATGCACAGCCCGGCTTGATATCAGCGTCAGAACCAGAGCGAACCACATCGCCAACCTTCAGCCCTTCCGGAGCGAGGATGTAACGCTTTTCGCCGTCTTCATACTGTACCAGTGCGATAAATGCACTTCTATTCGGATCGTATTCCAGTGTCAGAACAGTTGCATTCATTGCATCCTTGTTCCGCTTGAAATCAATGATACGATACTTTCTTCTGTTTCCGCCGCCTCTGTGACGAACGGTGATTCTACCATAGCTGTTACGACCCGCATTCTTCTTCAGCGGTTCCAGCAAGCTCTTTTCCGGTGCAACCTTGGACAGACCGGAGTAATCGGTCACTGTCATCCCTCTGCGGGACGGGGTTGTCGGCTTGTAGCTCTTAATAGCCATTTATTTCACTCCTCAAATGCTCATTTGCGGGAGCACGACTCCCATACATGCTCAGCGAATCAGCTGAGATTAAAACATCCCATCAAAGAATTCGATGGAACCCTTCAGCTTCTTGCCATCCTTGCCAGTCTTTGTGGTTTCCGGATTGATGGTGATGATTGCCTTCTTATAATCTGCTTTCTTGCCAACGAAGCGGCCAACCCGCTTTGCCTTACCGGTGCAGTTTACGGTATTTACCTTGACAACCTCTACATGGAAGAGGGCTTCGGCAGCCTGTGCAATTTCGATCTTGTTTGCATCCTTGGCAACCTTAAACGTGTACTTGCTTTCCTGCATGTTATCCACGGTCTGCTCGGTGATCATCGGCTTCAGAATAATATCCTGCGGTGCTTTCACTTTGCATACACCTCCTCGATTTTTGCCACGGCATCCTTGGAAACGATAAACTTATCGTGGTGCAGAATGTCGTATACATTCAGTGTGTTGCAAGCAGCGGTCTTAACGCCCGGGATGTTTGCTGCACTCTTTACCAGCTTTTCATCCTTTTCAGCGGTTACCAGCATTGCCTTGCCATCTACATTCAGTGCCTTCAGCATTGCAACAACTGTCTTTGTCTTGTAGCTGTCTGTGGTCAGGCTATCTACAACAATCAGGTTGCTGTCCAGCAACTTTGTGGAAAGTGCGGATTTCATTGCAAGCTTCCGCAGCTTCTTATTCAATGTGTAACGATAATCTCTCGGCTTCGGGCCAAGTGCCACGCCACCGTGTGTCCACTGTGGTGCACGGATAGAACCCTGTCTTGCATGACCAGTGCCCTTCTGTCTCCACGGCTTTCTGCCGCCGCCACGAACCTCAGAACGGGTCAGTGTAGACTGTGTACCCTGCCGCTGATTGGCAAGATAATTCACAACCATGGCATGCATTGCGGATTCATTCGGCGTAATTCCGAACACAGCATCTGCAAGCTCGATTTCCGAAACCTGCTGGCCTGTCATATCAAAAACTGAAACTTTTGCCATTTATGTTGCCTCCTTCCTTTACGCCTTTACGCTGTCAACGATGGCAACGATGCCGCCCTTCGGGCCCGGAATCGCACCCTTGACTGCGATGAGATTGTTTTCTGTATCAATCTTTACGATTTCCAGGTTCTGCACGGTTACAGATTCTGCACCCATGTGACCCGGCATACCCTTGCCCTTATAAATACGGGACGGGGAAGAACAAGCGCCCATAGAACCAGCCTGTCTGTGTACCGGACCGGTACCATGTGTTTCCTTCAGTCTGTGCTGGTTGTGCCGCTTGATTGCACCGGCAAAGCCCTTACCCTTGCTGGTACCGCTGACATCCACGCTGTCACCGACTGCAAATGTATCTGCCTTTACAGCGTCGCCAACGTTCAGTGCGTCGCTGTTTTCCAGGCGAAATTCTTTCAACGTTTTCTTCGGAGCAACATCTGCCTTTTCGAAGTGTCCCTTCATCGGCTTGTTGAGCCTCTGCGGCTTTACATCGCCGTAACCCATCTGTACTGCTACATAGCCGTCGTTTTCCACTGTTTTCTTCTGTACAATCACGCACGGACCAGCTTCTACAACGGTAACCGGAATGACTCTGCCATTTTCATCAAAAATCTGTGTCATACCGATTTTCTTACCGATAATTGCCTTTTGCATTTTCGCATTTCCTCCTGTTGGTTATTGGTTGATCTTACATCAACTTGACCGGACAACGTCTTTCCGTTGTCTGCCGGAACTTACTTGAGTTCCATTACGATGTCTACGCCTGCCGGAATTTCCAGCTTCTGCAGAGCCTCAGTGGTCTTCTGTGTCGGACGGATGACATCGATCAGCCGCTTGTGTGTACGCATTTCAAACTGCTCACGGCTGTCCTTGTACTTGTGTGTTGCACGCAGAATCGTGATAATTTCCTTATCTGTCGGGAGCGGAATCGGTCCGGACACGCTGGAACCACTTCTCTTTGCAGCTTCTACAATCTTTGCAGCAGCAGCATCTACTGTTGCGTGCTCATAGCCCTTGATCTTGATTCTGATTTTTTCGTTGACTGCCATTTTTCTCTCGCCTCCTTGCTGGTATTGGGGGGCAGCAGGATTTTCTGCCACGCTGCCGGGTGTTTCCGTGCGGCAGCATATAAAAAAGCTCGGAATCCGTAAGTATCGGTATTCCGAGCTGGTTTTGGCACAAGTCTGTCCTTTACGCAGTATGCACCACTGCGTAAACCTTTTTTCACCACAGACTGTGTTATATCCTGATTCGCCCGGTTTTAAATCGGACATACTCCATGAAAATTACCCGGCATACCGCCGGCAACCTTTCACTTCATCGCATATCTATTGCAATCACGCAAAAAGTATTATAACACATCTCTGGACAAATTGCAATAGGCAGCGTACATTTTTTTCAATTTATTTTGTAAACTTTTTATGTACGAGAAGCCGGTTCCACCACTGTATCCAGTCCCAGTACTTCCCGATAAACAGCATCCATAATTTTGTTCGTTTCTGCCTGATAAAAGGCTTCTACCGACTGCTGATTGTATTCTCCCATCCGCTGCCGCATATTTCTGTCCTCTGAGAGCGTTTCAATTGCATGGGCAAATCCCTCTACATCGGACGGTGCACAGGAAAATCCGGTTTCTCCGGAACACGAATAATCCTGAATGCCATGAATGTTCGATGTGACAAGCGGCAAGCCAGCCTCCATTGCCTCCAGAGCCGCCATGCCCAATCCCTCCCGTTTGGACGGAAAACAGAAAATATCCGCTGCATGGAGCAAATCACAGATATCCTGCCGATACCCAAGAATTCTGACACGATCAGAAAGATGCAGGTCTTGGGCAAGATTGCGAAGAAAATGCTCCTCACTTCCTTTTCCGCACAATATATAATATAAAGGAAGCTGCGGCAAACGCGCCATTGCCTGTAAAATCACACGATGGTTTTTATTACGGTTGAGTTCTCCGACCGAAATCAGCAAAATCGAATCCAGCGGCAAATCCAGTGCCTCCCGCACTTCCTCACGACTACGCGTTGCAAAGCGATATTTGCCGGGCTTTAACCCAATCCCCGGAATCCGAACGACCTGTTTTGCCGGCAGTTTTCTGGTGGCACGGTCATAGTCCTCACTATTGATCGTAATCAGTACATCTGTTTTTTTCGCATAGTGTTTTTCCACCGGATAAAAAAACAGCCAGTTCCAAAGGGGGGCTCCTTGATAGAAATGGAAACCATGTGCCGTATAAATTACGGGAATCCCGAACATGGCAGCGGCTTTTCTGCCATACATGCCACCGACTGGAGTGTGACAGTGAATACAGTCGAACGGTATTGCTTTCAGCAAAGCTTGCAGCTGCCGATAGGCGGCATAATTTTGTCGCAGATGAAACGGACTGCGGGCAAAATCAATCTGATGACACGTTACACCAAGTGCAGTCAGCTCATTTCGGAAAGTAGCAACTCGCTGTGGCGAGGTATTATTCCCCTGCACGAAATTGCAGGCAACATAGACATCACAGTGCATCTTTCGCAGCATCCGGATATTTGCCATATTAAATTGATCCTGCATGGAAGCGACCGTGGAAAGCATCAAAATCCGTTTCATACGGCTGATTTCCTCCTTTTCTCTTTTCTCATATACCATTTTATTATACCATACTCCTGCATTGGAATCAACCGCCGCAGGCAAAAAATTTCTATCCTTTGCAAACAGTGGATAATCCTGCAAATTCGGTTCATACTATTACCGCTACCAATGCCAGAAACAAAACGAAAGGAAGCGGTGGACGTGGGTACTATTTTAATAAGAGCACTGATTTTATATTTTGTTGTCATTTTCGCCGTGCGTCTGATGGGAAAACGACAGCTTGGTGAGCTACAGCCTTCCGAACTGGTTATCACCATTTTAATTTCCAACATTGCCACTTTGCCGCTGGAAGATCCCTCTATCCCCTTGCTGCCGGGCATTTTGCCGATTTTGTCAATGGTCTGCTTTGAAGTCATTACATCTTGGTTTGCACTGAAGAGCCGCCGTCTGCGGCAAATCATCTGCGGCAGCCCTAAAATTATCATTCGCAATGGTCAATTAGAACAGGACACCCTGCGAGAACTTCGCTTTTCCATTGATGACCTGATGACTGCCCTACGAGGTAATCAGGTCTTCTCACTGGAAGAAATTCAATTTGCCATTGTCGAGACAACTGGAAGCGTTTCCGTCTATTTAAAAAAGGAACATCAGCCCTTAACGTTGCAGGATGTTGACCTGCATCCCAAAACCATTGATCCACCTGTCACGCTGATTTCAGACGGACAAGTCAGCCGTACTGCCCTACACAGTCTGCAAAAAGAAACCAGCTGGCTAACAGCAGAACTACAGCGGCGACAATTAAAAGCAAAAGAAGTTTTTTTACTGACTGCTGACCAAAACGGCATCTGCACTTGCATTCCAAAGAAAAAACGAAAAGGAGCAGCTGCCCAATGACACGATTTAAAATCAGCCTTGTTATCTTACTACTCCTGCTCCTGCTCAGTACTGGTTCTGTGATCGCAGTCCGATATACTGGAAATACAGTACTGGACGCAGTCGAACAACTGGCGGCATTGGAAGAACCAGATGTCGCACAATGTGAAACCGTAGAGGCGGTCTGGGAGAAAGCAGAACCATGGCTGCTGCTGACAGTACGGCGGGATAAAATCATGGAGATCTCCAATTGTGTCTATCGTTTAAAACCGCTGCTGGAATCCGACTGTGATGAGTTTACTTCTGAACTCAAAACCCTGCAAAGCAACCTTGAATATCTCATACAGGAAGACGGTCTTTCGTTCCGAATGTTGCTGTAGCTTTCCTGCAAATCAAAAAATCGAACCGCCCACAGAAACTTTGTCCCTGCGGGCGGTTTTACATCTATTGATTTCTCAAACAGAAATGTACTATTTACTCAAACTCTCGAATCGCCACTCTGGCTTTTGTGACAATGTTCTTATCATTCTCATAGGTCAGAATGTTAGAAGCATGTCCGATATCCACCCAGCGGATTTCTGCAATTTCCTCTGCCTGCGGAACAAAATCATAATTTTTTGCTCTTGCAATAAAATAGACAACGGTCTTTTGCGTATCCCGTTTTGGAAAGTAAGAAACGGTCTCCCGAAATGTAGGATCAATCATCACATCAATGGCAGTTTCCTCTTTGATTTCCCGCTTTGCAGTTTCTATTTCGGTTTCCGACCCCTCTACATGTCCTTTCGGGAACGACCAATGCCCGCTGTTCACATGCTTAATCAGCAAAATTTCAATATTCCCGTGGGATTTCCGATACACAATTGCACCACAGGATTTTTCATGCATCATAAAAGCGACTCCTTTCTGAAATGATACGGTTCTCTTTTAGTATAGCATAATTCTGAAAATTTGTCTATAGGCGAACGAGAATCCATTTTGATTTTTGTCAGAAAATCAGCCGTTGCCCGACCAATCAAAACAATGATAGAAAACGGATTTTCTTTCGTTTTTGAAAAAAATTTCCGATTTTGCATTTACGTTTCCCAAAAAATATGATACAATAGAAAAAAACAAATCAGATAGACGGTAATCCTGCCGTCTGACAGGAGGCGTTTCTTTGAATCAACTTCTTCGTCCAGATCCCTATGATCCATTCGACAATCCCACACAGCATCGTACTTATACATCTCACTATCGTTCCATTCTACCACAAATCGGGCTGCCCGGCTATCAGATTCCGCTTTCCCCCACCAAACAGGAGCGGAAACGTATTCGCCACTATTTCAATGCGGTTGGATTCGGGTTCTTTGCCCATTTTTTCTTTGTACAGATTGCAGCCATACTGTTCTTACTGCTGTTCGATTTCCTGTTGGGACTTTCCGGCAATCCAATCGATCCAGATACCTACATAGAACAATCTTCTATGTTAATCGCACTGAATGGTCTGCTTTTTCTGACGGCAAACACTGGCGTTGCCTGCATTGGCTGCCGAGCCACAAAAATTCCCATTCGCAGCTTTTTCCGGACAGATCAGTTCCGATTTTCCGATGTTCTGCCCTATTTGTTCATTGGCATTTTTATTCAGTGCGTCACTGGCTATGCTGCCAGCTGGATTACTACCCTGTTGGATCAAGGTGGCATCACGGCATATGAGCCGAATATTGACTACTACGGCACTGGCACGGCGATTGCCGCAGAAATCTTGTACAGCTGTCTGATTGCTCCTATCACAGAAGAGCTGCTCTACCGTGGCTTTGCCCTGAAAAATCTCTCTCGTGTCAGCCAACGCACTGGCATTCTTATAACAGCATTTCTCTTCGGATTAGGGCATCAAAATATTGCACAGTTTGTGCTTGCCTTTCCGCTTGGTATTTTCTTGGGTGCCATTACGGTGCGGCACAACTCGATTTTGCCTGCCATCTTTGTACACATCACAGTGAATACCGTTTCCACGATTTTTGACCTTGGCTATACCTGGATTACAGAGGAATCGCTGCTGTATGCCTTTGATGTTTACGGCAATCTGCTCTATCTGTTGGTTGCCATCATTGGCGGCGTTCTATTCCTGCTACATCTCCGGAAGTACACGTTTCCGAAGAATACACCGGCTCAAAGTATGCGTGGCAGTAGAATCCTACTCACTTCTCCTTGGTTGTTGGCAGTCATTGCTGCAAATTTATATGTGGCAATGATTGCGATTCAGTCTGCTTCCGGTATCTGAAGTACGCATATATAAAAATAAAAAAGCTGTTATACCGTAGGGCATTCTCTACTTGGTATAGCAGCTTTTTTATTTGCTATCGAATCTGTCGGACGGTTCGGAAAAGGTTTTTCTAATGCAAGTTCGATGAACAAGTTTTACCCGCCGAACGGCAAACTGCGGTCAAGCTGGCTCAGCTTGGCGAGGAGTGCAGAGGGCAAGCTGCCCTCTGCAAAACATTGCAAATTTGGACAAGATAAACGGATGAGAAACGAGTGATCCGCTGTCCGCCTTCTAATAAAACAAAACGGCATGTAAAACAAAAAATTAGTGCAGTCAGGCTGCAAATTGAGGTACAGAACAGGGTGGACAGCGGACATAGGCAGACAGCGTAGCGATTCTGCCGGACGGTTGGAAAAGGTTTCCCTAAGAATCTACTCCATATTTTCTCTGAATCAAACGCTCATTTTCATAGCAGTGCCTGCATATCCGCTGGAAGCGGTGCCCCCACCGTAAAATAACGGCTCCTGTCTGCACTCGGCAGCAACAATCGACCGCAGTGTAGTGCCTGCCGGTCAATGTCCTCTGTACTGCCGCCATAGAGCGTATCACCAGCCAGCGGATGCCCCAGATATGCCATATGTACTCGTATCTGATGCGTTCTCCCAGTCTCCAACTGTATTTGCAGCAAGGTATACTTTGCATTGTGCCGCAGCGGACGATAATGTGTCACTGCCGGTTTTCCATCTGCACGAACACAGCGAACAATAATGGATGCCTGCTCCCTTGCAATGGGAGCAGAAATCGTACCAGCTTCTGTTATCACACCCTGTACCACTGCATAATACCGCTTTTGCAGCCGGTATTGCAGCTGATTTGTCGCATAGGCACTTTTCGCAAACAGACAAAGTCCGCTGGTATTGCGATCAAGACGATTCACCGGACGACACGCAAGTCCCGGATAGGCAGCACAAAAACAATTCCCCAATGTGTCTGTATAGTGATTCTGCGATGGATGTACCGGCATATCCGACGGTTTGTTATAGATCACAAAGTCCGCTGTTTCCAGACAAATCGGCACTGGACAAACTGCATTTGCCACAAGCGGCGGCACCTCCGGCAAACGCAGTTCAATCACATCACCATACTGTACCAAATCAATGCTCCGAAGGGGCTTGCCGTTGCACCAAAGCCCGTTTTGCCGTTTGAGCTTCGTCAGCAGTCTGCGAGATACGTTTTTTTCGTTTCTGAGAAACTGTTCCAGTGTGCAAGGCTGTGCCAGTTCCATACGCCATGTCAAAATCTGTGCCACAGTCTGTCCCCCCTTTTCTATTGGCATATTGTAATTCCTTGCAAGTCACGCCGATATAGACCGTCTGCATCATCACAATCCTGCTCCAGCAATGCGGCAGCAACCAAAGCGGCAGACTTTGCAGCAACAATTTGTACCACTGTTTTTTTCTGCCATCCATCAGCGAAAATGCACGGTGTAAAATCGTCCTGCAAGGTGCATTTGGTTCGAGCACCTGTAACACCGGTGCAGCGGTCAGCACTGGCAAAAGCCAAAAAAATCCGGCTACAAAGAAAACAGACAACGTGACAAATTGCAAAGCTGCCATCATCCACCAAATTCCATCCTGTACACCTGCTCCCTGCTGCAAACACCAGCGAATCCCCCAAAGGCAGAACGGCAACGGCAACACCGACAGCAACCGCAGCCCATGCAGGCAAAGCGAGAGCCGATAACAGGCAGACCGTTCCGGTGCTGGCTCTGCGGTCAGGCTGGCAGCAACGGCACAGTGATAAACACAGCGATACAGCAGTGGCGGCAGCAGAAAAAATCCGCCTGCTGCAAAGAGCAGCCGCACGGTATACCAAGCCGTTTCCAGATAGGGCAGCAAGTTTAAAAAGGTAAAACCAATCTGTATCGCAAGACAAATGGCAATGCGACAGAGGGTCAGCAGAATTCCGCAACCAAGCCAACTCCAAAAATAAAAAGAAATCGGCTGGCTGGTCTGTTTGAAAATCGTTTTCGAGAAGGCGTGCAGCGTGTGCAGGTGTATCATGGGAACGCTCCTTTCCGGTAAAAGCATTTGCGGATAGAAATAGTATCCCCCATTTTTCCGGTAGCATTCCCAAAAATCTCAGTTCATCCGATAGGGTGTCATACCCAATATTTCAAACGCACCAGAACGCTGCCAGAGCGATGCTGTCACCAATACATCATACCCCTCCCCCGGTGCCGGACGCAGTTCCTTCGGGTCAATCTTCGGCAAACCAAACCCTGCAATCAAATTCGACAGAATGCCGGCGTGGGTCACCACAGCAGCGTGCAGAATGTCGGTGTTCATCATATCCCGAATAATCTCCCGCAATGCCTTAAAAATTCGGAGCTGCACTTCTTCCAGACTTTCTCCCTTCGGCGGCCGACAGTCTGCACCGCCCTTCAGCCACTGTAAAAAGACATCCTGCTTGACCAGTTCATCTGCCGTCTTCCCTTCAAAGTCCCCAAAATCCATCTCAATCAGGTTGTCCACAATTTGCAGCTGGGCATCTGGAAACAAAATTTCTGCTGTCTCTGTGCAACGCTGCAACGGACTGCTATATACTCTCGCCACATGCGGATATTCATATTCATCCATCTTGTTGTATAATTCACTTGCCCCTTTTCGAGAAAGCGGATAATCCGTTCGTCCGATGTAAATTCCCTTATCATTGGCAACGGTTCTACCGTGCCGGATAAAACTAATTCGATACCCTTTCATATCTTTTGTCCTCTTTCCTAATTTTTTTTCGTTGCCGTCGTGTTTTTGTGACTTTCTGACGGACTTTTTGAAAAATAGACCACTATCTATTTACATCTTTCCACATTTATATTATAATGATATGGTACCCGTTCTCTCTTCCATCCGGTCATTTCGATATGTATTTTGATTACCGAATGACTCCATTTTCCAATCACCAATAGAATATTTCCTGTGCATTTCCCATGAAAAGAAAGAAAAAATCTGTTGTTTCAGTGATTGCATGGACAGAAGGAACGAAACAGTACTCTTATCATATCACGTTTACAGAAAAAAGAAAAGTGTTTTTTGTAGATGTAAAAATTTTTTTTGTGAAACGGCACGACATCGGCATCCGGACAGAAAAATTTACTGAACAGCAAACAGAGATAAATTTCCCTGTTTTCCTGCTGCCTGCTCTGTCTTTCATCCCTTACACACAATCAAAATAATAAAGGAGGCTATTCTATGATCAAAAAACTCAGCGGCGTCAAACTGGCACACCACAAGAATACGGAACATTCTGCCAGTCAGCCCCTGCCGCTTCCGAAACTGGTTCGGATTCCGATGAGTATGCACATTGGTGCACCCTGCTCGCCCCTCGTCAAAGTACGAGAAACTGTCTGTGTGGGACAGAAAATCGGTGACACGGATGCCTTTATGGCAGCTCCCATTCACAGCGGTGTATCCGGTACCGTCAAAGCCATCTCCGACTTCCGCATGAGCAATGGCAGAACCTGCAAATGTGTGGAAATCGAAACCGATGGTCTGCAAACGGTTTCAGATTCCGTCCAGCCACCAAGCATCTCCAGCAAAGCAGAATTTCTGCAAGCCATTCGGGAAAGCGGTCTGGTCGGTATGGGTGGTGCCAGCTTTCCCACACATGTCAAGTTAGCACCCAAACAGACCGTGGACACATTGTGCATCAATGCCGCAGAATGTGAACCGTACATCACGTCTGACAACCGTCAAATGGTCGAAGCACCAGAGGAAGTCATTGACGGCATTCAGCAGGTGCTGCACTGGCTGGATATTCCGCACTGTATCATCGGCATTGAATCCAACAAGCCGGATGCCATCCGGATTCTGACGGAGAAAGCGGCTGACGACAACCGCATTCAAGTGGTTTCTCTCCCCTCTACCTATCCGCAAGGGGCAGAAAAAGTGCTGATTTATCATACACTCGGCAGAGTGGTACAGGAAGGACAGCTGCCAGCCGATCAAGGTGTCATTGTCATGAACGTTTCCTCCATTGCCTTTGTCAGCCGGTATCTCAAAACCGGTCTGCCGATGGTACAGAGAATGGTCACCGTAGACGGCGATTGCATCGACAATCCCTGCAACGTCATTGTGCCGATGGGGACACCGGTAGAGGATGTGCTAACCTTTGCACAGTGTGATTTTGAACGGGTCAACAAACTGCTCTACGGCGGTCCGATGATGGGCATGCCGATTGCAGATGTGCAAGACCCCATTTTGAAAGCGAATAATGCCATTGTGGCATTTGCAAATGCTGCTACGCCAAAAGCCTCCGCCTGCATTCACTGCGGACGTTGCATTCAAGCCTGTCCCCTGCGGCTGATGCCGCCGCAAATTGCAAAGGCTTATCAGAAAAAGGATGTCGAGGCATTGCAAACACTGCATGTTACTCTATGTATGAATTGCGGCTGCTGTACCTATGCCTGTCCGGCAAAGCGTCCAGTAGCGGAAACCAATCAGTTTGCCAAGGCAATGGTCATGGCAGCTGCCAAGAAGTGAGAAAGGGGTGTCTGTTTTGCAAATTCTGACGGTTTCCCCCTCTCCGCACGTTCGGAGCGGGATGACAACACAAAAAATTATGGGGCTGGTACTGCTGGCTCTGCTGCCAGCGGCAATCTCTGGTGTAATCGTTTTCGGGTTGCGGGCACTTCTGCTGATGCTCTTCTGTGTTGCTGTCTGTCTGGCAACCGAAGCAGTCTGTCAGAAACTGATGAAAAAACCCATTACAATCACAGATGGCAGTGCCGCTCTAACTGGTTTGCTGCTGGCTCTGAATCTGCCGGCAACCCTGCCGTTCTGGCAGGCAGCCATCGGCTGTATCTTTGCCATTGCCGTGGTAAAGCAGTTGTTTGGCGGTCTGGGCTGCAACTTTGCCAACCCTGCCATTACCGGCAGAGTGTTCCTGCTGCTTTCCTTTGCCGGTGATATGACCACATGGGTCAAGCCGTTTTACTATCAGGGACTTTCCCTCGGCAATATGCTCAGCTCCTCCGCTGGTTCGATGAACCTCGATGCTGTCACCTCTGCTACCCCGCTCGTCAGCGGAGATGCCAGCCTGACTGCACTTTTCCTCGGCAATGTCGGCGGCTGCATCGGCGAAACTTCCGCACTGGCACTGCTCCTTGGCGGACTGTTCCTGATTTTCACAAGAGTCATCTCCCCGTCCACACCCGTTGCTTACCTTGGTTCTCTCGGCATTCTGATGTTCTTCTATACACTGGCAACCGGCGGTGACTGGACGGCTGTTCCATATGCCCTGCTGAGCGGCGGTGTCATGATTGGTGCATTTTTCATGGCAACCGACTATGTGACCACGCCGATTACCACAAAGGGAAAATGGATTTTCGGCATTGGCTGCGGCATTCTGACCTTTGTCATTCGGGAATTTGCCAGTATGCCGGAGGGCTGCTCGTTCTCCATTCTGCTGATGAACCTGCTCACCCCATACATTGACAAGCTGACCATGACCAAGCCACTGGGTGCGAAAAAAGCAAAAAAGGAGGAAGCGTGAGATGAAACAGAAGCAAAATTTCATCAAACCGCCGATTGTACTGGCGATTGTCTGTGCCTGCTGCTGCGGTCTGCTTGCCGTAGTCAACAGCATCACAAAGGAAAAAATTGCAGCCGCAGAAGCCGCTTCGATTCAAACCAGTTTGCAGGCTCTGCCGAACGCCGGCAGCTTTACCCAAGTACCGGATTTTCAGCCGGCTGACAATGAAAAAGCCGCTGCAACAGCGGTCTATGTCGATGAAAATCAACAGACAGCCATTCTGGTTACTGCCAACGGCTATAATAAAGGCGGCTTGCAAGTAGTCATTGGACTGGATACAGAAGGGGCAATTACAGGAATCACATTTGTTTCTGTCACCGAAACACCCGGACTGGGCACAAAAGTGCAGACCAATCCAGAACTCCTGACCGATTCCCTCATTGGCTTATCGGATGCAGCAGCGGTGGAACAGGTGGACGGCATCACCGGTGCCACCTATTCCTCCAACGGCATGAAAGCCGCTGTGACCTGTGCAATGGACACCTTTGCACAAAATAAGGAGGCGATTTTACAATGAACTATGGAAAAGAGTTTACAAAAGGTTTGATTCGGGAGAATCCGGTTCTGGTTTCCCTGCTCGGCATGTGCCCGACACTTGCTGTCACCACAGGCGCATTTAACGGCATTGGCATGGGACTTTCCACAACATTTGTCCTGATTTTTTCCAATCTGGTGATCAGTCTGCTGCGGAAAATCATTCCGGAACAGGTGAAACTCCCATGCTACATTGTCATCATTGCTACTTTTGTCACGCTGATTCAGTTTTTGCTGCACGGTTTTGTACCGTCTTTGTATACCAGCCTTGGGGCTTTTCTGGAATTGATTACCGTAAACTGTATCATTCTCGGCAGAGCAGAAATGTTCGCCAGCAAAAACAGCCTGCTCCCCTCCCTTCTGGACGGTGCCGGTATGGGGCTGGGCTTCACGCTTGCCCTGTTCCTGATGGGTTCCATTCGAGAGATCTTCGGTTCCGGCAGTTGGTTCGGTTTGAGCATTCCGTTTATGCAGGGACACACCATGTCACTGTTTGTCATGCCGGCAGGCGGATTTTTCGTGCTGGGCATTGTCATTGCTGTTGTCTGTCGGATTGCCAAGAAGAAACCGCCGAAAAAACTGGGATGCAGTGCCTGCCCGAATGCCGCTGCCTGCCGTGCCAACTGTGAGGAGGTAGAAGCATGAGTACACTGGTTACTATTATCATCGCTGCCGTTCTGACGAACAATTTCGTCCTTTCCAAATTCTACGGCTGCTGTCCGTTTTTGGGCGTTTCCAAAAAATTCGACTCCAGCCTTGGCATGGGAGCAGCCGTTATCTTTGTTATGCTCTGTGCCTCTCTGGTGACTTATCCGATCTACTATTTTCTGCTCCAGCCAAACGACCTGACCTATCTCCGGACGGTTGCCTTTATTCTGGTGATTGCTGTCTTTGTCCAGTTGCTGGAAATGATCATCAAGAAAGTGATGCCACCACTTTACAAAACATTGGGCGTGTATTTACCGCTGATTACCACAAACTGTGCCGTACTGGGTGTCACCATCATGAACATTGATGAAAATTACACCTTCTGGGAATCCATGGTCAATGCCTTTTTCTCTGGGTTTGGTTTTGCTCTGGCAATGGTGCTGTTTTCCGGTGTTCGTTCCAGAGTGGATGATGCCGAGTCGGAAACACCGGCAATGTTCCGTGGTGTGCCGGCAACCTTGGTGGCAGCTGCCATTGTATCCATGAGTTTTCTGGGCTTCGGCGGTCTGGGACAGTGAGAAAGGAGCGAAGTGAACAATGGAATATATCCTGCCAATTTTACTGTTTATCGTCTTTGGATTGGTATTCGGCATTTTGCTGACCGTCATTTCCAAAGTATTTGCTGTCAAGGTAGATGAGCGAACACAACACATCACAGAAATCCTGCCGGGAGCAAACTGTGGTGCCTGCGGTTATGCTGGCTGTGCTGACTATGCAGATGCGATTGTCAGCAAAGGGGCTCCGATGAATGCCTGTCTGCCGGGCGGTGCGTCTGCTGCCAGCAGCATTGGCGGCATCATGGGCGTTTCTGTTTCTGCGGCAGAACGCAAAATCCCTGTGGTACACTGCAACGGTACCTGTACCGCAACCAAACCGAAATTTGTATTTGATGGTGTACAGACCTGTGCGGCGGCAAAGCGATTCTACGGCGGTACGGGCAGTTGTATGCACGGCTGTCTGGGATTGGGAGACTGTGCTGCGGTCTGTGAAAAGGGCTGTATCCGCATTCAGGACGGTCTGGCGGTGATCTGCACAGAGGAATGCATCTCTTGCGGCAAATGTGCAAAAGCCTGTCCCAACGGGTTGATTTCCCTGCGGTCGGAAAAGAAAAAAGTCGATGTTCTCTGCTCCTCCAAGGACATGGGAAAGACTGCCATGCAAGCCTGTCAAAATGCTTGTATCGGCTGCAAAAAGTGTGAAAAAGCCTGCAAACTGGATGCCATTCATGTGGTCGATAATCATGCAGTCATTGACTATGATAAATGCGTTTCCTGCGGACTTTGTGTGAAGGAATGTCCGAAGCAATGCATTGTGAAACAACCTGTCAAGCGGGCATCTGCACTGGCACAGTAAATGAAGTTACCTATCTCTACACAAAAAGCGGAAAGCAAATGCTTTCCGCTTTTTTTTATCTGTTTTCTCTCTGCTTACAGTTCTACGCCGTTTTTCTTCAGCAACGCTCTCGCTGTTTCCACAGAATCTACACCCGTCGCATTCTTGACCGGTGCAAACTCTCTCTCTCGCTCTACCTCGTACAGCAAACAGTTTTCCTGCATATGCACCATATCCAGCACCAGCGTTTCCAACTTATAGCCGTTCGGCTTTTCCGGTTTCACAGTTGTTCCATCTTCTGTCAGACATGCGACCGACTTAAATGCCCGATGCAGCGGTAAATTACAACTTAGTGTCTTACGCAGCTGGTCTACACGGAACAAATAATTCAAAATTACACCGTACCGATAGGTCAGCGTACCATCCGGCTCTCGCAGATTCCGCATATCATCTGTCATCTCAAAATATTCTACAATAGAAGGCTTGCCGTCTTCCAAGCAAAGCACGCCCACTTTTTCCTCTGGATCTGCCTTTGCAACTACCTTGCTGCCGGATGTACAGTTTGCGGCAATCGTCGCACCGATAAAGCATGGGTCTGCCATCCGCTGCAAAACGTTATCCACAGCAAATACATTCAGCCATGTGATGTGCTTCTGCTCCAGCACGTTCAGCAATCCGGCACGCTGCATGGAAGAAAACCAACCGCCGTTGCCATTCGGAGAAACTGCCATGCGGCTCTTCGTCTCCAGCAGAATCTTTCCGTCTGCATCTACAACCGGTGCCATCTCCTGCACAAAGAAATACACAGATTCTTTTGGATAGCCAAAAAACTGCTTTTCTTTTAAAAATGCCTTTGTTTCTGCATCATTCACTTCACTCGTCATAATAAACAGCGGTACCGGCACACCCGCTTCCTCTGTCACTTCCATCAGATTGCGGAACAGGCACTCAAAAATCGTCAAATCGTTGTTTACACCAATCTGAAAAACGCCCTTTGGCCCAGAACAGCCCAGCCGGCTTCCCTGTCCACCTGCCAGTAATACGGCACCCACACTGCCACTGCGAATGGCATCTAACCCAATTTTTCGATATTCTGTCTGCTTCTCTGTAATTTCTGAAATGGTGCATGCCCCCAATGGTTCCAGCTTTCCCCTTGGTGTTTCTTCCTGCATGCTCCGCTCCAGAACAGAGAAATCCATGTCTGCAATCTGCTGTAAAAGATCTGCCTGCTGTTCCGGTGACAACGTGTCATAATATTGCAGCAGATGTGTTTGTCCGTACGATTCCAATCGTTGATAGGCTTCTTGATATTGCATGATTCGTATAATCCTTTCTTATTTCGGTTTTTGCAAACCATATTTTTACATTTCCCACAACTTTCTTAAAATTTGCAGTGATTTTAGTATAACACAACCGAAATCAAAATGCAAGCAATAATTCTTTTTTTCATGCAAAACTGGCACAACGACAAAAAAAAGCCATTTTCATATGCCGTTTTCCAGTTTATTGACAAATAGGAAAATGGAAAGAGCGTGTACCGGAACCAATCGGTACACGCTCTTTCACGCAGATTTATTTGAAAGGAGTTAAGTAAAATGCAAAATTAAAAATAATCAGATATTTTGTCATAAACAGCAAACGCCCCGGGGTGGAGGCGTTCACTGCTATGATATAGGGATTATTGGGGATGATACTTTTGCACCGGGGTAAATGCAAAAGCACTTTAGAGGATGTTACATGCTCTCTTCTAAGAGCATGGTTATAGTATACCGGAGGATTGTGTATATCATGTGAAATGAAGCTGAAAAGCAACTGAAAAGAATTTTTGCATTTCGCCACAAAGCAAGTGTATTTCTTTATAAATTATGAACATGGAAAATGGTCACGTAAATTAATTTTTGTATTTCTTAACGTGAGTTTGATATACTGTCCTCTATTGCAAACAACGGTGTTGTTTGTAGTGCCGCTAAAAGCGGCTGCAAAGCCATTGGCTTTGCGAGGACAGTATGAACGGCGGCTCGTGGTGGCAAAGCCACCACCGGCAATGCATTGTCCTATTTCTTAGGAAAACGTTTTCCGAACCATCCGGCAGAATCGCTTCGCTGTCTGCCTGTGTCCTACGAATGCATCCGATTGACCATCTTTTCCGGCAGCATTGCCAATACCAGCGGTTTTCCCACATACGGTAGTCCCTTCGGCAGCAATTGTAAAAGCTGAAATCCTCTCCATCGTACCACCGCCTCATCCATTCGTTCCTTAAATGGAATATGATGGCGATTCTGGTCAAAATAATAGGTGTACAATGGTTCCTGTAGATTCGCCCCCTGTAAACCTGCTGCATACATCTGCATAAACAGCATATAGTCCTCACAGCGTGCAATTTTTTTCATCACCGGATATCCACTCACTTTTTCAAAACACTTCCGCCGGAACAACATAGAACCGTGAATAAACGGCGAGTTAAACAAGAAATCTTTCTTTTCTGGCATTTCCGGTCTTATCCAACTGCCAAAAACGCCCTGTTCTGGCGTGTATAAAGTGCAGTTTGTCCCAACAAAATCGACTTCTTTATGTGTCTTCAGGTAGGCAATTTGTTTTGCAAAACGTTCTGGATCGGAATAGTCATCGTCATCCTGCCGTGCCAGATATTCCCCCTTTGCAACGGAAAGGCAGCGATTCAAAGTGCGTGCCAATCCAAGATTTTGATGATTCTGAAGTAAGCGAATCCGGTCATCCCGTGCAGCTAAACTCCGCATCCATGTCAAAGATGCATTCGTCGAACCATCATCACACAGAATCAGCTCCCAGTTTGGATAGGTCTGCTCCACAATCGAACGCACAGAACGCTCCAGCATCGAACGTTCTTCACAATTATAGACTCCCATTAAAACGGAAATCAACGGTTTTTTCTCTTCTGTCAATTTTGTCTCCTCCTGCCAATGCCGTGCCGAATGAAATCCCAACAGGCAAAATTCCAATGATACCATCGTTTCCGTCGAATCCCACTGCAAGCCAATGAACCATACAACCAAAACGGTTCTGCCAATACCGCAGAGGAACGATGAAACCGCTGCAAGAACCGCTGTGACAACAGACACTGTCGCAACGCTTGCTCTTGTCCGGCTGCTGCCAGCGGAAAACTATAACATTCCCCCATGTCATCACAGAACTGGAATTGTCCCAGTGCGGTTGCTTCTGCTGCGGTTGGACGAAACAACAGCCGTTGCAAAAGCTGTTCGGTCAATGTCCCCAGTGGCAATGCTGCAAAATCAGAAAATGCCAACTGCGGCAATGCTTTTTTCGTAAAAGCAAGGCAAACCTGCTCCTGCGTTTCGGCAAGTGCCGCATTTGCCAAATCCACCACTCCCATTGGCTTGCAAACTGGAACAGCTGTGCCGTCTTCCTGCAACTGATAGCCCATTGTAGTGCCGTGTGGTGCAGCACACATACATTCATACACATTATTGTTAAATCGAATCACCTTTGAAAGCGGCGTAGCAGGGTCAAAATACCAAGCTGCCCATTCTCCCTGCTGCGGTACGGTATACAAACCGAAATAATAGCCCTTCACTGTGGGCAGCGGACGCTCTGCACACTGCATCAGCGTCAGCAGGCAATTTTGCATCGAACCATTCCATCCGCTGTCTACAATGCCAATCCGCTCACCGGAAAACAGCTGCTGCTGTTCCAGATACTGCATGGCGGCATCATACGAAGCTTTGGATTTCTCTTGTAAAAATGCGGCATAGACTGTACTGTGCCGAAGTTTCTCAGCAAATACTGCAAACACTGGCGGTGCCATTGGTACATCGGCATCTGCTTCGGAAAAGGCAATGTCCGCATAAACTCGTTTCTGCTCCTCTGCGGAAAGTGTCAGGCGTTCCAGAACATGCCTTGGCGTTAGATTTGCCCCTCTCACCAGCAGCAAATCATAAGCAGCATCGCCCATACGGTGATACGCTGGCATCCGCAATGCCATACGGGAGACAAAAAGATACCGGCATTGCAGTGGCAGCCGGTATTGCTGACAAAAAAGCTGTGCAATCTGATAGAGAATATGTCCATCCCGTGCCAGAAAATAGAGGGTTTTCACCCCGTCCTGCAATGCCTGCTGCAAACACCACCACACATAGCTGTAGAGCACCGGTGCGGTGACCTGTGCCGTAAGGTTGGAAAACACATCATCCTGTGACTGCAAGGCTACGGCAGCATCTGCAAACGGCGGTACAGCGGAGAGAAAAGTGGTATATTCTTTTTGCTGCATCCAGACACCCCCTGTCGTTTTTTCTTATTATACCACGTTTTTTAGAGTAGCGTCAAGGCAATGAGGAGCACATTGCTGAAAATGAAAATTGGAAATGCTTGCCACGGAAATCAATTTTTAAATGATGGTATCAATTTTACGCCGCAGGCGACTGCGGTCAAGCTGGCTCAGCTTGGCGGAAGGGGATTGTTAAGGGGAACAAGCTGTTCCCCTTAACGGCGTGTGCAATCAGAACGCTTTTTCCTCTAAGAGAAAATCGCTGTCCGCCATCTGAAAAAAACAAAACGGTACGAAATGCA
>JAEDGE010000078.1 GCA_016297675.1 Oscillospiraceae bacterium | reverse complement strand
CTTCTCGTCCGGCTCCGGCAGAACAACCGGCACAGCGTACAACGGCTTCTCGTCCAGTTCAGGCAGAACAACCCGTACAGCGTACAGCGGCTTCTCATCTGGAACAGTCCGCAGAACAAACGGAACCTTGGCGGCCAATCATTCAGCCGCAGGTCAACCAGAAAAGCGAACCGCTGCCAAAGCTGCAAAAACGTCCGATTGTTTCACACGCCATACCAGATCAGGAGGATCCCGTTCCGTCTGAAGCCTGGCCGGATGTGGATACACTGGAAGAAATTCCGGAGCCAGAACCAAAGGAGCGAATTCGTCTGCCCAAAGGCAGAAAAATGTGGGCAATTGTCGTGGCAGTCTATGCATTGATTCTGGTGGGCGGCTTTGCAGCAAGACTGATTATCCATGCAGTCCAAAATAAAGACAAACCCGACGATTCCTCTCTTGCTGCAAATCAAAGCAGTTTGAGTGACAGCAGCAATCCAGATGCCCTGCAAACAAATGCGGAAAGCAGCAATGCTGCCAATGCAGATATTGTAGCCATTACCCCGAATACAACCTACCTTGCCGTATTGGAAGATGCTACCGTTCCGGTTAAGGTATCACTTTCTGCTCATGGAGCTGCAAACAGCAGCCACTTGGTTTGGACATCCAGTGATGAGGCGATTGCAACCGTAGACGAAACCGGTACCGTCAAGGGAATTGCTGCCGGTACCTGTACCATTTCTGTTGCTGCAAAAAATGACCCGAATGTCTCGGCAGACATTCCTGTCACCGTTCGGCATCTCGAAGAACGAGATGGCTGCACCTATGTAGATGATATTTTGATTGTCAACAAGACCTATTCTTTACCAGAATCCTATGATCCACAGGGATTGACGCCTGAAACACAGAAGGCTCTGGATCAAATGATTGCAGATGCCTATGAAGCAGGTTTAAACCTTTTTGATGCCTCGGACTATCGTTCCTATCAAGATCAGCTTACTGTTTATCAGGAATACTGTATGCGGGACGGCTGGAAGGAAGCAGATACCTACTCTGCCCGACCGGGACACTCCGAGCACCAGACTGGTATGGTCATTGATTTCAATGACATTAACAGCCAATTTGATGATACAGAAGAAGCCAAATGGCTGGAGGAACACTGTGCAGAATATGGCTTTATCATCCGGTTTCCGCTGGAAAAGGAATCCATTACCGGCTATCAATATGAGTCCTGGCATGTCCGCTATGTCGGCGTAGAAATTGCACAGGAAATACAGAAACTTGGCATTTGTTTAGAAGAGTATCTCGGCGTGGATTCTGAGTATAAGAACGAATGGCCAGAAGATCCCTGCAATCCGGATGTAGCGTAAAACTCATTTTGAAATGACAGAATATCACTAAAAAGCAGGAATGCACAAAAACAGCATTCCTGCTTTCTTCTTTTTCTGTAAAATAGATAAAAAAATTGCCGCTGGAAATGCTCCAGCGGCCAAAAACATATGTAGAACAAAAGAAAGGAGACAACAAAACGAGTGATAATAATTCAACATTATTCTCACTGTTCCTATTATACCGTACTTTTCGGAAATCGTCAAGCATTTTTCGGAAAAAATGCTTTTTTTTCGGATTTTTAGGCAATATGACTAAATTATATGAAATTTTCAAGGAATTTTATGCTATTTTTTCAATTTCGTCTCATGCATCTGCATAGTTTTCGCCTACTTGGATATGCTATCTCTGCACAGCGGTGCTGTGAACAAGAAATGAGGTGTTTTGGATATGTGGGATAAACTTGCATTGATTTTATTGATCATTGGCGGTGTCAACTGGGGACTGGTCGGTATTTTCGAGTTTGACTTAGTGGCATGGCTGTTTGGCGGTGCCGCATCCATCATCAGCAGAACCATCTATATTTTAGTTGCCATTTCTGCCGTCTGGTGTATCTCCTTCCTGTTTCGGCGAGAAGCACTGGCAGCGGATGCCTCTTAAAATCAAAAATCCGATGCAGGGGGAGCACAACCAATGTGTTTCCCCTGTTCTGTTTTTGTCGGCTTGTGCATATACTGCACCAAAATCAAATTTTGAAGGAGGGCATTTCTATGCAGCAAAAGCCGAAAACCGCTGCGGAATATCAGGCAGAAATGATGCAGCTTTACCGCCGTGCCCATCCGGCACAGGAAACCATAGCGGAATCCACCCCTATGCCAACAGAGGCGGACATTGCCGCAGCACCAGCCGCCCCAACAAGTCCCTTACAGCCGATTCCAAATTTACCACCAACCTCTGAAACGTTACCTGTTCCAGAATCAGAATCCTCCACAGTGTTTCCAGAAAATTTGCCGCCGGCGTTAACAGAAACACCAGAAGAACCAACGCCGGAACCCATGCCATCTGATATCGCAACGCCACCCGAACCCTCCACTGCTCCTACAGATACTGCAACAACACCGGAGACACCACCTGTCAGTCCAACGCCAACGGAGCCATTCCCCTCTATCAAGCCGGAAGAACAAACTCCCGTGGTGGAATTAGAACCCGTTCCAAAGATTGCTCCAAACACTGCATACGGCTTCTTAAAAGTCATCACCCGCACCGGAAGCGAAGCGTTACCGTTGCCCAATGTCACCGTAACCGTAACCGCCATGGAAGGGGCAAACACCAGACTCTACTTCAGTGGCATCACCAATGAAAGCGGCGAAACCGATCACATTCCACTGCCTGCTCCGGAACTAAATCCGAATGCTTCTCCAACCAACAGACAACTATACCAGAGTTATGATGTTACAGTCTATCATCCCGACTATTTTCGCATGGAAAGCCGTGGACTTCCCATTTTTCCCGGCATTACCTCTCTACAAAAATTCGCCATGATTCCACTGCCACAGCGGCCGGGAGAAAACCCACCAACTGTCGTGTATGAAAATACAGAACCACGGTTTCCGGATTAAACCATCGCAGACAGAACAAGTTTTACAATCCCATCCGGAACCGTCAGTAAAAGACACAGCCTTCCACGGCTTGTGAATAGGAGAACGTGCTTATGCCAAGAGGAGAACCTTTTATTCCGGAAATGATCACCGTGCATCTGGGAAAACCCAGCAACGATGGCAATGTGGTCACGATACCATTTCCGGATTATGTAAAAAATGTTGCTTCCAGCGAAATTTATCCGACCTGGCCGGAATCCTCTCTGCGTGCCAATATCTATGTCATCATGACATTTGCCCTGAACCGCATTTATACAGAGTGGTACCGCTCCAGAGGATATGACTTTGATATTACAGATTCTACCCAGTATGACCAGAAGTTTATCAATGGTCGTGAAGTTTTTGAAAATATCAGCCAACTCGTAGATGAACAAATTAACAGTTACATTCGCCGACAGGGTACTACAGAACCACTTTTCGCTGCCTTTTGCAACGGTACAACTGTCACTTGCGACGGTCTTTCCCAGTGGGGCACAGTAGACTTGGCAAATCAAGGATATGATGCATACGGTATATTGAGATATTATTATGGAGATGACATTGAACTGGTACGAAACGCACCAGTTCGAGCAACCACCCCGTCTTATCCCGGATTTGCCATTGAACTGGGTTATGCAGGAGAAGATGTCCGCACTCTGCAAATTCAATTAAACCGCATCTCCCGCAATTATCCGGCAATCCCGAAAATCGCCAACATCAACAGCGTTTATGATTATGCCACGCAATCTGCCGTACTCAAGTTTCAGGAAATTTTCAACCTTGCACCGACTGGCATTGTGGATGAAGCAACATGGTATCGAATTGCCTATATCTATACCAGCGTCAAGCGGCTGGCAGAGTTGGATTCCGAAGGCATCGCACAGGAGGAATTCCCAGCTCAGTATACGGAAGATTTACACATTGGTATGCAAGGGCAGGCAGTTCGCAGTATGCAATATTATCTTGCCATGGTTGGTGCGTATTATTCCACTGTACTGCCAGTCGCAGTCACGGGATACTTCGGCAGCCAGACAGAAGACTCTGTCAAATCTTTTCAAAGAACCTACGGTCTGCCGCAAACCGGAATTGTAGACCGTGCAACGTGGTATGATTTATACCGTGCCTATATGGGCATTATTGAATCTCTACCGGAACCGACTGGTTCGGAAGAGGAAATTGTGCCGTTTCCGGGCGTATTGCTGCAAGAAGGGGTGACGAGTCCCTATGTAAAAATTTTGCAGACCTACTTAAACTATATTGGGCAAACGTATCCAGAGGTGGGATCTGTGCGAGCAACCGGCTATTTTGGCCCCATGACACGAGCGTCTGTGGCTGCCTTTCAGCGGCTGTTTGGTCTGCCGGAAACAGGAGAAGCCAATGTTGTAACATGGAACGACATTACACGGGTTTACACCGACTTGAAATACGGCTATGAAAAACAACCCTACCAGAATCCAGGTTATACGATTTCTTAAATAAAGGGGGAACCATACATGGCATATACAAACGAAGACCGCCGCAACCACATACGAGAGTTACAGCGGTATCTCTATAGTCTTTCTTTTTATGATGAGACCATGCCGCAAGTCGTACCGGACGGCATTTATGGACGGGAAACCGCTCTGGCAGTACGAGCCTTCCAGCAAAAAAATGGTCTGCGTCCAAATGGAGAGACAAACCGTGCTACCTGGGATGCCATTGTTGCACAATACCGCAAACAAATCGGACAGCCGCCAGCAAAACTATCTGTATTCGGAACCAATCGGGAGATATTAGGAGGCGGAGAAACCGGTTTCCCGGTATTGGTGTTACAGAGCATATTGAAAACCCTGCGACTGCGATATCCAAATACCGGAGAATTGCAGCTGACTGGCATCTATGATGCGGCAACACAACGAGCGGTACAGGTGTTTCAAAACCTCACCGGACACAAGCCCACTGGTATGGTTGACCGTGCTACATGGAATTTGCTGGCAGCTGCGATTGAAAGCGAAACGAACTAAACGGCAAAAAACGGACAGTACCGATGTGTCGATACTGTCCGTCTTTCTTTATGCATTTAAAATAGGCATTAACCGTTATAGAAGAAGCGTCCTTCTGCATCAATATATGCCGTATCGTGTTCTCCACCATTTAACCAAATATCTGTCATATCATCCAAATAAACAACATTCATATTTGCAATATAGTATTGTCCTTCATTTTCAAACATTGGCATAGCAGCTGATTGACGACCAACTAATTTTAAAACTCCGCAAGCATCTACTAAATCCACTACACCATCCAAGTTTACATCTGCCAGATTCTTTTGCACCTGTGTCCAGTTATACTCCAGATTATCACGCTGCTTTTGACAATATGTTGAAATATCCCCCGCATCCTCTATAGACAAGAATGATCTTTCTAATTTCATCGTAGTACAGCCCAGAGCATACTCCTGCATTTCATTGTAAAGCAGATCTGCATCTGCTTGGTTCACTTCGCTGTCTTCATTAACATCAGCCAATTTCAATTGTTTCTCTGTCAATGTGTAGGTATCATCCAGCACATAGCGAGATACCATTGCCGTATCATGTCCGGTTACAATGCCGTCCATGTCCACATCACCAAGTGCATAGGTTTCTTCTGTACTGGAAACATATCCAAAATAGTATTGTCCTTCATTGGAAAACACTGGATATCCAGCAGATTGGTAACCATAGAATGTTAAAATATAACAAAGATCTTCCGTGTTAACCACGCCATTCAAATCGACATCTGCTAAGTTTTCCTGTATCTGTGACCATTCATCCTCCAAACCTGCACATTGTTTGGTGTAATGTGTCAAAACAATCAAAGCATCTTCCATAGACAAAGCTTGACCCATTGTGACAGAACCTAACACACACATTTGCATCTCATTATAGAGCATATCTGCATCTGCCTGATTCACTTCACCATCGCCGTTCACATCAGCCAACTGTAGCTGTTCTTCTGTCAGTGTGTAGGTATCATCCAGCACATAACGGGAAACCATTGCCGTATCATGTCCGGTTACAATGCCATCCATGTCCACATCACCAAGGGCATATGTTTCTTCTGCACTGGCACCCAATACCGGCAAAGAAGACAACGCCATTACGCCTGCTGCCAAAACACAAATTACTTTTTTCATAAATAATTCCTCCTTATATGCTAAAACATAGTCTTAATAAAAATTGAGTAGTATTTACTTGTCACAATTTACTGTCAGTATTTCTGTCGGGAGAAAATGTAATTTTTGAATGTACTTCTTTTTATAGTTTTATTATAACTGTTTTTTCCAGCTTTGTCAAGTCTTTTTCAAGTTAAAATTAGACAAATTTTCTGGTTTTCCTTTGTAACATATCACAAAAAACGAAAATCCTTTTCTTCTTAAAACACAAAACGGACAGTACCGATGTGTCGATACTGTCCGAATACAGGTAACTTCTATTTTGATACTTTATATATGTGCAGAATAGTTCGGGGCTTCCTTGGTGATCTGAATGTCATGCGGATGGCTTTCAATCAGACCAGCAGAAGTAATCTGGATAAACTTTGCCTTTTCATGCAGCAACGGAATGGTCTTGCAGCCGCAATAGCCCATACCGGAACGAATGCCGCCAACCAGCTGGAATATGGTATCTGCCACGCTCCCCTTGTACGGAACACGCCCTTCTACACCCTCTGGAACGAGCTTCTTTGCTCCCTCCTGGAAATACCGATCCTTTGAACCGTTTGCCATGGCTGCCAGACTGCCCATGCCACGATATACCTTAAAGCGTCTGCCCTGATAAATTTCAGTCTCTCCCGGAGATTCCTCACAGCCTGCCAGCAGGGAACCCAGCATTACTACATTTGCACCGGCTGCCAGAGCCTTGACAATATCACCGGAATACTTGATACCACCGTCTGCAATAACCGGAATACCATACTTCTTTGCAACACTGGCAACATCATAGACAGCGGTAATCTGCGGTACACCGATACCAGCAACCACACGGGTGGTACAGATAGAACCCGGTCCGATACCAACCTTTACGGCATCCGCCCCTGCCTGAATGAGGGCTTCTGCGGCTTCTGCTGTGGCAATATTACCAGCAATGACTGGCGTATTCGGGAATGCTGCCTTGATTTTTTTCAGGCATTCCATAATATTCCTGCTGTGTCCATGTGCAGAATCCAGTACCAGCACGTCAGCCTGTGCATCCACGAGAGCATGGGCACGCTCCAGTACATTGGCAGTGATACCGATAGCAGCACCGCAGAGCAACCGACCCTTTTCGTCTCTTGCAGAGTTCGGGAACTGGACAGCCTTTTCGATGTCCTTAATGGTAATCAAGCCTTTGAGGTAGCCGTTTTCGTCCACCAGTGGCAGCTTTTCAATCTTGTGCTTCCGCAGGATATTCTGTGCTTCTTCCATTGTCGTGCCAACCGGAGCGGTAATCAGGTTTTCCTTCGTCATCACCTCGGAAATCGGAGCACTGTAGTCCGTTAAGAACCGCATATCCCGATTGGTGATAATGCCGACCAGCTTGCCAGTGCGGTCTACAATCGGAACGCCGGAAATCTTATATTTGCCCATCAGCTCATCGGCATCGGCAACCAGACGATCTTCTGTCAGAGAGAACGGGTTGACAATGACACCGTTTTCCGACCGCTTTACCTTGTCTACCTCATCTGCCTGCTGTTCAATGGTCATATTCTTATGAATGATACCGATACCGCCCTCTCTTGCGATGGCAATTGCCATGGCTGCCTCTGTCACAGTATCCATTGCCGCTGTCATAATTGGGGTGTTCAGCTGAACATGACCAGCCAGTGTCGTACGCAGGTCAATCATATTCGGGGTAACATCGGATTCTCCCGGAATCAACAGTACGTCATCAAATGTCAGTCCCTGCTTTCCGAATTTTTCGCACATTCCCATTTTCGTTCCCTCCATTTTTTGTAAACCGATACTTGGATTTTGTCCAGATACACAAAAACTGTCAAAGGCATTCAATCGGACTGAATACGCTCAAACAGCTTTTTCTTACCGGACAAGCACGCTGCCGGTCATCATAATGTATTTGATTTGATTATTTCTATTTTACTCTACTTTTCGGTGTTTGTCAAGACGGTTTTTGCAGGAATCGGCTTTTTTTCGGTTTTGGCGACAAGATTTTTTATTTTTTTCGCTGCCATCCTGTCATTTTGGTGGCAGAGTGGCAGCGAATGTGTGATTTTGATGGATTTAGGAAGCAGAGAGAATCGTCCGCTTGAGGAGCATCATGCAGAATAATAAGCAGCAACATAATCAGATTTATTTGAAATACAATTTAATTAAATGTGAGATGTGAGTGAGTTGGATGAAAGTACATCCTATTGCTGCCAACTGCAAACAGCACCGACGAAAACGCTATTCTGTTTATAAAAACAAAACTTATATATTAAATATATAATTAAAAATATTTATTGATAATTATATAGATACTTTTTCAGTTGTATTTTGATTCATCAAAATTGTACACCGTTTTGACCAACCTGTCCCCAGTTTCCAATCCACACCATAATGGTCGTTATTATGAGCCGCCACTATCGGTGTGCCGGAACTGTCATTTCCCACGCAAATTGCAGCGTGTGACCATCTTCCCTTTGCAGAACTATAGTATAACACCGGATTGCCTGCCAATACCTGACTATCAGACGGATTTTCAATAATCGTATAGCCAGCCCCTTTGAAATAATTGTACATGGAAGGACAAGCAGCCCATGAAGCGGAGCGATCGGAATAGGAATACCATCCATCTGCCATTTCCAGTCCGCCAGCATGCAAACACTGCGATACAAAATTTGCACAGTCACCGCCAATGTCGTTATAATTCGCATAATTCGGATTATACTAGGCTCTATTGCAAAATCTACGATTTTGCAATACCGGCAAATGAA
>JAEDGE010000077.1 GCA_016297675.1 Oscillospiraceae bacterium | reverse complement strand
CACACAAAAATTCTTGACAGAAAAGGAAAAACGTGATAGGATGAAATCAGAAGAATACAGAATAAGGAGGAGATTCTTTGAAACAAATACAAATCTTAAAGCGAGTACTTTCGGTGCTGACCAGTTTTGTTCTGTTATTTGGCACCAGTGCAGCTATTGTTCCAGCAGTATTAGCTGCTGCGGAGCCAGATGCCTGGCATGATGACTGGCTGCATGTCAATGAAAACGCAGAAATTGTGGATAGAAACGGCAATCCCGTTTGGCTGACCGGATGTAACTGGTTTGGGTATAACGTTGGTAGTCAGGTCTTTGACGGGGTATGGTCGCAGAATATGCATGAGATGCTGACACAGATTGCAGATCATGGTTTTAATCTGTTGCGGGTTCCGATGTCTACTGAACTGTTGTTACAGTGGAAAAACGGCGATCCCGATCCGGCAACGCCAAAGGTCAACGAATGGACAAATCCAGAACTAACGGAAGAAGGTGTTGTCGGCGGAAAAGTAAAGTACAGTTTTGACATCTGGAATCAGGCGGTAGCATGGTGTCGGGAGTTGGGCATTAAGATTATGATTGACATTCATAGTGCGGAAACAGCCTCTGCTGGTCATCAGGTAAACCTTTGGTATACAGACAAATTCAGCACAGAGGATTGGTTTGAAGCATTGGAATGGTTGGCAGATTATTACAAAGATGATGATACCATTCTGGCAATTGATCTCAAAAATGAACCGCACGGCAAAGCCGATGTGCCGAGTCTTATGGCAAAATGGGATGATACCACAGATTCAAATAACTGGAAATATGCAGCAGAGTGTGCCGCAGCTCATGTGATGGCAAAAAATCCAAATCTGTTGGTGATGGTAGAAGGGGTAGAAGTGTATCCGAAGGAAGGATATGACTGGACTGCTCCAGCGATTGACTGGACAACGAATACAGAATATTATTATGGTACTTGGTGGGGCGGGAATTTCCGTGGTGCAAAGGAAAATCCGATTGACTTAGGGGAATATCAAAGTCAGCTGGTTTACTCACCGCATGACTATGGTCCACTGGTTTATCAGCAAAAATGGTTTTATGACGGCTTTACAAAGGAAACGCTGCTGGAGGATTGCTGGTATGATAACTGGTTTTATCTGTTGGATCAGAAGGTTGCACCGCTGCTCATGGGAGAATGGGGCGGCTTTATTGATGAACAGCACGATCCGGACGGTTCCAACACCAAGTGGATGCTGGCACTGCGGGATTTGATGATTGAAAATCACATTCATCATACGTTCTGGTGTTTTAATGAAAATTCTGGTGATACTGGCGGTTTGGTTTATGACAATTTTGGAAAGTGGGATGAAGATAAATATGCATTGGTAGAACCTGCACTTTGGCAGACGGATGACGGAAGATTCATCAGTCTGGACCACCAGATTGCATTAGGAGCGAATGGGATTTCTCTGAATGATTATTATGGTGGCGTGACATCGACTGACCCCACTGAAAACACGACAAAAGGTGATGTCAACGGAGACAGCAGTGTGAATGTTGTAGATGCGATGCTGTTTCGACGGTATCTGCTGGATGGCACAACGGAAATTGTAGCAGAAAATGCAGATTGGGATCAGGATGATGCAGTTACATTGGCCGATCTGATTTCCCTGAATCATTTCTTATTACGCAGATAACAATTCTATTCACAAGAAATCACCCTCATTTTCCCTCATACCGACATAGGACAATTTCATGCCGGCATAAAATAGAGGAGAAAATGGGGGTGTTTTTATGGTATTATCCACGCTGCTGCAACATTTGGTCTGTTTTTTCCTGCACATTGAGACATCTGGTGCGTTTCGGAAACCACTCTCTCAGAAAGAGGAACTGCTATGCTTTCAAAAAATGAAAGCCGGCGATCAAAGTGCCAGAGAGAAGCTGATTCTGCATAATATGCGGTTGGTGGCACACATTATTAAAAAGTATTATGCTAATCAAGTAGAGCAGGAAGATTTGCTCTCCATTGGAACCGTGGGACTGATGAAAGCAGTTTCCACCTTTGACTATGAAAAAGGAGCACGTTTTGCCACATATGCAAGCCGCTGCATTGAAAATGAAATTCTCATGCATTTCCGTACCTGCCGGAAGCAGGGGGATGCTGTCTCTATGGGAGAACCCATTGATACAGATAAGGACGGCAATCAACTGACCTTGCTGGATATTATGGACGATGGCAGCGATATTCAGGAGCAGGTTGCTGCCCAGATGCAGACGCAGCAGCTGTATCAGTTTTTGCAGCAATCGCTTTCTCCAAGAGAAGTGGAAATTCTGGTACATCGATATGGACTTTATGGGCAGGTGCCAATGACGCAGCGAGAGGTTGCAAAAAAGATGGGCATCTCTCGTTCTTATGTCTCACGGCTGGAGAAGCGAGCCATTGCGGTTTTACGGAAGCAGTATGATCAAACACCATTTTCTGGTTTTTGATTTCGATGGACGGAACGCTGTACAAAGAATAGCAGTAGCAAGCTGCTAAGCAATGCCCCGAGACTGTCAATTCCAATATCTAAAAATCTTCCTGTTCTTCCCGGTACAAAAAGCTGGTGAAATTCATCTGTCGATGCATAGAAAATGCAGAAACTCCACGCAGTAAACCAGCCAGCTGACAGAGAACGGTGATGTTTGACTGTAAAAGAAAACATGGTTGCAGCGGAAAAGATTCCAAGGATGAAATAAAGCGTAAAATGGGCGATTTTACGGATGAGAAACGCCATGGAGGCATGATTTTCACTGTCTATCTCTGCTGCATCTGCCGGAATCCATGCGGTGCAGATTTCTGCAATTTTATGCAATACCCCATCACTGACTGCGGTGGAGGCAGTTGCATCCTGTGCAGAAAAGCAGAAAATCACCACGCACCAGAGAAGTGTGCAGCAGAGCCAGAGAACGGAGCTTTGATATAATTTTTTTGACTGCATCCAAAAGGACCTTCTTTCTTCAGATTGGAGTGCTTCTATTATACACGTATTTTTCAAAAAAGTAAAGGCGTAGGAAAATTTTTACCATTGGGATTTCGTTTTTCAGAAAGTCGTCGGACAGAAATATGGTTTTTGCAGCGGACAAAACACAGCACTTTCTGTAGTTGATAAAAATATTTTTTAGAATAGGTCTTGTCACAACCAGAAAAAAATGTTATAATAACAAGGAAGTATTGTCTGATACCAGATTCCACTGTAGAGTTGGCGAATGCAATTTGGCAGTAGCATCGTATCATTCAGCAGATCAGAAAGGAGTTTCTGTTCCAGTATTTGGATGACAGAAAGGAAAGCACATTATGGAACAAATGCATACCAATATCGGAAAAAAACGAGCAATGTCTGTCATTAGTTTGTTGTATTTTTTGCTGATGCTTCTTTTGGCAGTTCTTAGTTTTTTCTATACAGTGGAGATTCCGCAGAAAGCAGCATGCTGCTTGGTTTTAATTTTAATTTCTGGTGGGGCACTGGCTGCTATGCTCTATTCTCGCCGACAAGTTTTAACAAAAATATGCAGTGTGCTGCTGCTGCCGGTGTTATTGCCCACGGTGCTGCTTTGCTTCGGAGAGTGGGAATTGATTGTGCCGCTGGTTGTCACCGCACTGTTGGCATTTTTTCTATGTGGCTGCACAGAAACAGTAAAAACAGTTTTTGGTACGATTTTTTTGTTGCTTTATGTACTGGGATCTTTGGCATATTTTCTTGGTATTTCCTTGTTCTCGACCTCTATGACAACCAATTTGATGGAAAGCGGTATTGCTCCTTCCCGAAAATATCGTTATGAGGTGGTCAATACAGAAGACAGCTCCAATGGCAGTACCGTTGTAACAGTAGAACCCAATGATTTGGATATCAATCTGGGGGTTATGGAATTTCGTGCAGAGGGGTATGAACGAACCGTTTCGCTGGAACGCCCAATGCAATCAGAAACAACGATTCGCTGGGAAACGCAGACACGACAGCAAATTACAGAAGAATTGCTTGCCATTTCACAGGATGTCACGGTACGGCTCTCTGATGGGGATAAGAAAATGCTCGGTTATGATGAGAATGCAACCATTTATCTGCGAAATTTAACAGATCAAGATCTGGAACGCCTTGGTGTACCGCAGAACAACGATGTTCTATATGTCAACGATAAAGTTTGTTTCCGTTCATACATTGCAATACTGGAGGATTATTTTTCACCATCCAATCATACCATTTCAGCGTTTAAATAATACTGATCAAAAGAAAGAGAGCGGACATCTGCAACGGATGTCCGCTTGCTGTATCACAATTCATTTTATTTGTAGAAGAAAGGTGGTTTTTCACATGGCAAAAGAGAAACTGGAAAAAACAAATGCCATTCGGATATTAGAGCGAGAGAAGATTTCGTATCAGCATCGCAGCTGGGAAAAAGCAACCAAAGAACATACCGGCGTAGAGTTGGCAGCGGCACTGGGACAGCCGCCGGAGCAGGTTTTTAAAACGTTGGTCACAGTTGGAAAATCGGGAGAACATTATGTGTTTATGCTGCCAGTGGCAGAAACACTGCATCTGAAAAAGGCAGCGGCTGCGGTTGGAGAAAAGGCAATTTCGATGATAAAGGAGAAGGAATTGCTGCCATTGACAGGGTATGTGCATGGCGGTTGTTCTCCAATTGGGATGAAAAAGCTGTTTCCGACCGTGATGGATGAAAGTGCCTTGCAGTTTGAAACAATTTTATGCAGTGCCGGAAAAATCGGACATCAGTTGGAACTGTCACCATCTGCGATACAGAAACTGACACATTGTATTTTTGCAGATATTACGCAGTAGACAATCTTATACGCCATTTGCGGTGAAATGACAGGCATTTTCATGCGATAGATGCAAAAATGAAAACGGCATTTTTTTTGCAAATGTCCGCAAAATCCAGAAATAGAGCACGCTTGCTGGCAGCAGACAAATCCATTCAAACTGCATACCATGCAGCAGCCGCAGGCAGAGCAGTGGGATTTGAAAAGCAAACGCTGCAGCAAATAACGGAAGTCCCAACATTCTCCAGAAGGAAAATGGCATATTTGCTGTCCGGCAGGTTTTCCAGAGTCGTCCACAGTTTCCACAGATATTGCTTGCATAATAGGAAAGTACAATGCCATAAAATCCAATCTTCGGAATGCAGACCAGTACAATTGCAATGCGGATGGTGTATTCCACCAAATAATTCATAGAGGAAAAAGATTGCTGTCCCATGCCTTTCAGCAGGGCTTCCAGTACGATTTCTAAGTAGATAAATGGGACAACCGGTGCCAGCAGGCGGATGAGATAGCCAGCAAAGTCGCCACCATCCAGTAAATTTCCAATGAGATTGCCGTATACCAGCAATCCGGCAGCAATAAAGACGGAAAGCTGTAATGTACGCTGCACTGCAGCATCTGTAAGGTGCTGCAATCGTTTTTGATTGCCGGCAGCTGTTGCACGAGCAGATTCTGTGATGAGGATACCGGAGAGGGCACATAAAATCGTAGAGGGAAAGAAGAGCACTGGAATGACAATGGCTTCAAATACGCCGAATTGGCTCAATGCTGCTTCCGTGGAATTGCCGGCTTGCCGCAGCGTTACAGGAATCAAGGCATCATTGGTGCTGCTTAAGGCAGCAGTTAAGCATCCGCCAAAGAGAACCGGTATCGCCAATCGGATATATCGTCCAAGGGAAAGACTGACGGTGCCCGTGTGAGCAATGCGGCTTTTGCAGCAAAACCAGAGAAGAAAGAAAAAGCCGATGATGGTGCTGCTGCCTGTACTGATTGCCATTGCCATACAGACAGAAGTATTGGTATGCACCGTTTGTATTTGCAGTAACACCATCAGCACAGAACAACGTGTCAGGCATTCTACAATGTCGCAGATTGCTGCATAGGTGACACGGCAGACTGCATTTAGATATCCTTTTAAGCAGGCACAGACGCCGCCAAGGGGCAAAATCATTGCAAAAACACGCACAGGAACAGCAAGGTCTGCACTTTTTAGAAAACGCAGACTCAATGGTTCCGCACAGCAGAAAATCAAGCCGGAAACGGGAATGCCGAGCAGCAGACAAAATGATATGGCATAGGCAAGAACCCGATTCGGGTTGCCGTTTGGTTTGCCAAGTTCTTCTGAAACAAAGCGACTGGTACAGAGAAAGCCGTTACCATTCGCAGCCGTAGCTGCTAATTGAAAGAAAGAGCCGGTTAGGGCGGTGATGCCGACCGTAGCTGCACCAAGGTGTCTTGTGAGCCAAACATTTAGCAGTAAACTCACGCACTCTAAAAAGAATTGCACGATGGTCAGCTGAATGGTATCTCTGAGAATGCTTTTACGTTGCATGGACTGCCTCCTGTCATGAGAATCTAATGCATTCTATGCAGGGACAAGGAAATCCATGTGAAAAACCAGAAAAAAACAGGACATCTTTGCTCGAAAGAATGTCCTGTTTTTTATTATTCTATTTCTATATCAGCAAACTCGCTGTCCTGTTCGTCAGAAATTTCTGTCGTTGTTTCTTCTATTGCAGCAGCGACAGCAGTGCTTTTCTGCATGGCGTGTGTCAGCAGGCAGTCTTTCCAGAGTGGAAGCGAATTGCCGCCGAGGTGAACCCCATCAGAAGTATAATCAGAATTGAGGTAACCATTTGCGTCTACCAATGATGCATTTAGATTGATGTAAAAAATCTGCTGATTGTCTGCAAGTTGTTCCAAAAATACATTTTTTTCGTTGATACCAGCATTACTGATGACATCTGTTTCAGCAGAAGCAGATACATTGATAATGCTTTGGATGTATATAATGGCATCCGGTTGCATCTGACAAATTTGATCTACAATAGACTTATAATATTCTGCAAAGGATTCTGAGGTACCAGTACCCAACTCATTGATCCCGAACATGATGTAGATTTTTCCATACTGCTTTGCGTTCAGCATAGAGGAAAGTGTATTATAAGAACCACTTTGCGGCGGAACTTCGATGGAATCCTCCATTACATCATAAATGGTCAAGCCGACATCTGCAAAAAAGTCTGTACTTTCCGGCATGTCACCGAAGAGATATAAGCCAACAGTACGGGAGTTTCCAATAAATAATGCATCTTCAAAATAGCTTTCGTCTGCATTTTCCAGGGCCACGCAGCCGTCAGAGGGAACTGTTGTCGTGGTTGTTGTACTGCTTTCAGAATTGGAAACGTTTGTGCCGTCTGCTTCAGAAGACATAGAATTGTCCGCTGCTGTAGTCGTGGCAGTTTCTGTTGCCATCGTCGTAATTTGTGCAGTTGCTGTGGGGGCAGCCGATTCTTGCTCCTCCTCTTTGAATAATTCCCATGGAATCAGCAGAGAGGTCAGCAGCACACAGATAAGAAGGGGACATTGTTTTAAAAGATCCATGAAAGGCTCCTCTCTTTAGAATTGATAGTATAGGAAGGGATTGCTGGTTTGTGTTTCCATACGGTAAACGGATAACAGAAAGATTGCAAGCAGTCCCAGAATCACCAGTTTACTGTTTTTGTGTTTTTCGTACAGTTTTGCTGGAAACGGCAGACAAAAGATGACACAGGCAATTAAAATGTACCAGTAATCCTGAAAAGCACGGATGACATCTTTTGTATTGACAAAACCGGCTGTATCTGTGAAAAATGGGAACAGTCTGGAGAAATAAGTACCGATGTCATGCATGTCCGGCAAAGCAAAGACCACCCAAGTCAGCGGAATCAGGAATATGACGTAGATATGTTTGAGCACCTTTGTTTTTTCCAGCAGTTTACCCAACCCAAGCCGTTCAATGGTCAAAAGCACGAAGAAAATCAATCCCCATAATACAAAATTCCAACTTGCACCATGCCAAAGACCGGTAAATGCCCATACAATAAAGGTATTGCGGATGGTTTTTCCAAGACTACAGCGGCTGCCGCCGAGTGGAAAGTATAAATATCTCTTGAACCATCGTCCCAGTGTCATATGCCATCTACGCCAAAATTCTGCCATAGAACCGGATATGTAAGGATGGTCAAAGTTTTTCGGCACATATAGTCCCAGCATTTCGCCCAGTCCCATTGCCATCAAGGAATAGCCGGCAAAGTCAAAGTACAGCTGGAAGCTATAGGCGAATGCACCCAACCATGCATAGGGACAGGAAAGTGTTTCATATCCATAACGGGACATCCCAGCCCAAAGCGTTCCCATGGGATTTGCCAACAGCATTTTTGCACCCATTCCAAGGATAAAGGTTTTTAATCCAGATTCCAGATTCAGTACAGAGCAGTGCCGTCTCAGTAAAGTTGGTTCCAATTCACTGTATATCCCAATCGGACCGGAGGTAACCTGCGGAAACATGGCAATATAGGTGCCAAGATTGATAATATTTTTAACTGGTCGCTGATCGCCACGGTAGACATCTACGAGGTAAGCAACAATTTGGAAGGTGTAAAAGCTGATTCCAAGCGGCATGGCAATTGAGACTTTTGGAATTTGTGCGTGGAATAAATTCAGTAAAACGTTGATATTTTCGATTAAGAAGTTGGTGTATTTAAAGAATACCAGCAAACCAAAGTTATAGATCAATGCAAGAATGAGCAGCATCTTTTTTTTGTCCTGTCGTTCTCCAATAAGCCTTCCGAAAGTATAATTGACGGCAATCGAAAGAAGGAGCAAGAGTACATAGAAGTGTTCGCCCCATGCATAGAAAACAAGGCTGCCAACCAGTAACACAAGATTTTTATATCGCATTGGTGTGATATAATAGACAATCAAAAAGGCTGGTAAAAAATAAAATAAAAATTCGATACTACTGAATAACATAAATCCTCCCTATGATTCCTGATTTCTATCTATATAGGAATACGATGCAAAACATGATTCTTATTATAGACGCTTTTTTGATATCTGTCAAGTGGCTGGATGCAAATCTGGTGAAATTGGGGATATCATTTTTTCTATTTGTTTTATACTAAGCTCTATTGCAAAATCTACAATTTTGCAATACCGGCAATAAATTGCCGGTGGT
>JAEDGE010000076.1 GCA_016297675.1 Oscillospiraceae bacterium | reverse complement strand
ACTGCCGCCTGGGAAACCGCCCCAACTGCCGCCGCTGCTCTGAGAAGCTGGACAAGTGGTCTTAATATTGATATCACCGCCATTGATATTCAATGCCTGTGATGCATGGAATCCGTCAGAATAGGAAGTGACTTCGACCGTACCGCCGTTGACGGTAATAAAGCCCTTTCCGCTGGTCGTATCGGTATCATTGGTTTTGAATCCATCGCCTGCGGTAGAGGTTGCTGTAATCTTCAGATTGCTGTAATCGGTTGCTGTATCATTTCCAATCACAATACTATCATTGCCGCGGATGGCATCATCCTTTGCTGTTACCGTAATGATACCATTATACAACTTCAGGTCATTTTTGCAGACCAGACCGTCTTCTGTATTCCCGTTGATGGTCAGGCTGCCAGAGCCCTTGAGCTTCATATCATCTCTGGAGAATACCGCACCATTGACCGTATTGGTCACGCCTTCACTGTCTACATACGTATCAGTATGGCTGGTGCCGTCCGAAATGGTATTAACAGTACCGCTGACGCTGTTCAGTACGACTTCATCTCCGATTGCTTCGACATAAATCGGTGCCATTGTGGAATTGCTCAGGTTGGCATTCTTCAGAAGCAGTTCTACCACACCGGTTGCATAAGTGGTCTTGTCCACATTGACTTCAATGCGAGCATTGCTGCTATCACCAGTTACATCAAAAGAACCCGGAACAGTGATCGTAACAGTGCTGCCATTTGCGGTAATTCCCTCTGCACTGGCAGTCACATCACTGCCGGATGCATTCAGCAACTTGACACCGCTGTCAGAGAAAGAAATGGTTGCAACGGCATTGTCATCACTCGGTGTCACGACACTGCCTGTTGCAGATACACTGTAGAATTCCGCTGCATTGCCACTCATGACAAAGCTGCTTTCCTGTGTTGTGCTGCCAGTTGGGAGATGTCCCTGTGCTGCACCGCTGACTGCTGTGGTATAGTTACCAGAAGCGGTAATGCCGCTGCCACTCAGGAGTGCATAGCTGCACTTCTTATTTGTAGTCATTTCATAAACAGTCGTACCATTCTGCTGTACCGTGATGGTTTGGTTCTTAGACTGTTCTGCTGCAAAGTCGAGCATCATAATGCCCTGTGTGCTGCCGCTCAGATCGACATTTGCCAGACTGGTTGTGCTGTCTGTAATCTGGTAATCCGTTGCAGTCGCAATTACATCACCACCGGTAATATTCAAAGTACCCAGATCATCCAGACGGAATCCTCTGTCACCACCTGCAATCACCGTACCGCCGGAGATGTTGATCGCAGTTGCTGCTTGTACGGCATCATTGCCAGCCTTGACGGTAACGCTGCCGGAAATTACATCTACCTGTTCCTGTGTGGACTTCAAACCGTCTGCAGAAGATTCTACTTTCACGGTTGCACCTTCTACGGTTAAGGTGTTCTTAGTCTTAATCGCATCGGCATCGGAAAGCGTATCCACATCGGTATTCACTTGAATGGTACTGCCGTTCAAGTTCATGTTCTTAGTGGAATACAGACCAACGTTCATGGAGGAGGTAATGTCCAGAACGCCAGTGCTGTTCTTGGTAACCGTCAGCTTTCCGTCTGCATAAATCACACCGCTCGTTGTCGCATTCGCAGCGGATGCGGTATCTGTAAAGGTATTCGTACCGCTGACCGTCAGCTTGGTCTTCACAGCTGACTGCGTGTAGATACATGGTGCTCCTGTAGAAGAAGTCATGGTGACATCATTCAGGAAGAGTTCTACATCGCCGGCATCTGCTGTCGTATCCGGTATGTTGATGAAAATCTGTCCGTCTGCAATACTGCCATCCACCTTGTAATTGCCAGAAGCCGTAATGGTAACAGTCTTACCGCTGACGCTGGTGACACCGTTGGTATCATTTTCTACTGTGATACCACTATCACTGAGATGAATGGTAATCGCATCGTTGACCGGATCGATCTTGTTCAGCACATCCCGTTTCAGCAGAACCAGATCCATAACATTGCATACATTGTCTGCATTGTAATCTGCATTCGCACCAGCTTCTGGGGAAAGCGTCCGCTTATTCAGCAGATACTGCTGTGCTGCAACGACATCGCTGAGGTTGACACTGCCGTCCAATGTGACATCCCCGACTAGCGTTGCAGTTGCTGCAGAAGCCGGCAGTGCCGGCAGCGTGCTTGCCAATACGGTGGCACAGAACAGACTGGCAATCGAAGCACGACAAGTCCGTTTACGTGTTTGTTTCATATGAAATCGCTCCTTTTTCAAATAACACGATGGGCATATTCCTGTTTTTCTGATTCTCATTGTAACGGCTGTTTCTGAAAGTAAACTTAAAAAATTCCTACCTTTAAAAAAAATGTGAAACATTCACAAATGCCGCCCATCTAATTTTAACAGATTATACAAATTCAGATTGTGTTTTATCTGCATGGTGAAAAAAAACAGGATGGAATCCCGTGCAGTTCCACCAGATTCCATCCCTGATTTCATATAAAATCTATTCCATCAGCAGCGACTCGCTGCCCGTACAATCGTCCCCTTTGGCACTTCCACTTCGCATGGAAATGCACATGGCATCATGGCATGATTGGCAACGGAAATTCTTGTGCCGTCTGCGTCATACAGTTCTCCATGCAGCGAAATTGTCAATGGTTTCCGTTCCGGTGCCAACAGTTCTACCGTATCCTCTGCAAAAAAACGATTCCGCTGTGTCACATACAGCATTCCATCCCGCCATTCGTCCACAATTGCTACGACATCAAAGCTGCGGTCATAGCTGTTATCCGTGTACCGCTGCCCTTCCTCCGGCTTACCAAAGAAAAAGCCAGTACAATATCCACGATGGCTGACCTTGTAGACCTCTTCCCGAATCCATTCCGGCAGTACAAATCCGTCCGGCTGCTGCAAATAAGCATCCACAGCAGAACGATAGGCATTTGTCACTACCGCTACATAGTAAGAAGATTTTGCACGTCCTTCCAGCTTCAGGCTGTCTACACCGGCAGCCAGCAGTTCCGGAATGTGTTCGATCATGCAGAGATCTTTTGCATTCATGATATATGTTCCCTCGTCATGCTCTTCCACTGGAAAATACTGTCCCGGTCGAGTTTCCTCCATCAGATGATACTTCCAGCGGCATGGCTGGGCACAAGCACCCTGATTGGCATCCCGTCCGGTCAAATAGGCAGACAATAGACAGCGACCAGAAAAAGAAACACACATTGCTCCATGTACAAACGCTTCCAACTCTAAATCTGCCGGCGTTTTGGCACGGATTTCTGCAATTTCCTCTAAGGAAAGTTCTCTTGCCAATACCACCCGTTTCACGCCCAGATCATACAAGGCATTGGCAGTTTGATAATTGACAATGCCCATCTGGGTAGACATGTGTACTTCCAGATCCGGTGCATACCGCCGCACCAGTGTCAGCAGCCCCAAATCCGCAACAATGACCGCATCCATGCCCGTTGCCGCCATCTCTTGCAGAAACGGCACAAACTGGGGAATTTCTGCATTATGCGGCAGCGTATTACAGGTCAGATAGACCTTTACGCCCTTGGCATGTGCCAACTGCACCGCCGCTGCCACCTGTTCCGCTGAAAAATTTGCTGGAGCGGCACGCATGGTAAACTGCTTACCGCCCAGATAAATGGCATCTGCACCATACTGCAAGGCAAACTGAAATCGCTCCCAGTCCCCTGCCGGTGCCAGTACCTCTGGTTTTTTGCTGTTCATGTGTTGTTATTCCTCTTCGTTTCCTGATTCCTCTTCCGCTGCCATGGATTCCTCTATCTCAATCGGATTGCCATATTCATCCGTTACCGGTTCGGTATTCAAACTGGTTCCCACACCAAAGACAACCTGTGTGGTCGTGGTCTTAGAACCATTTTCTACAATGGGTTTTGTCTGCTGAATCCGATTCATCACCGCTTCGTGCTCCTCATAGGTTCGGCTGAAATACGTTTCTCTGGTTGCCAGATTGGAATAGAAGTAATAATAATCCGTATCTGCCGGATACAGAGCTGCCCGAATGGCATCCAAACCCGGATTGCAGATCGCCCCTGGCGGCAGTCCATTTGACTCATAGGTATCATATGTATTAAATATTTTTGGGTCTGCATTCTTGATATTCGGCTTAATCACATCTTCCACATAGTTTGTAGTCGGGTCAGACTGTAACTTTGGATACTCTGTCGGATTGTTCAGACGGTTCCAGAAAACGGAGGAAATCTTAGACATCTGTTCCACGGTGCCAGCTTCTGCCTGAATCATAGAAGCCAGTGTCAGCATCTGATCCAATGTGATATCCAGTTCTTGCATTCGCTCATAATATTCTGGCGTAATCTTACTGTTAAAGTTCTCCAGAATCTTCTGACACACCAGATCCACATCCATGTCCTCATAGAAAATATAGGTATCGGGGAAGAGATAGCCTTCCATTGCATAAAACTTTTCATTGACAAAACTCGGCAGATAGGCTTCATAGGCGTAGCCATATCTTGCATCCTTGTTAAAGAAGTCAATAAAGTCATCTGCATCACAGACACCTGTACTCTCGAGCATATCGGCAGCCTCCCGCAGCGTAATCCCCTCCGGAAATGCAATTTTTACGGTACCAGCTTCATTCATTGCCGGAGATGCCAACTCTTCAAAGATGGTTTCATACGCCATATCCGGACGCAGCTCATGTTCTCCGGCGGTAAAATTGCCATCTTTGTCACTTCTGCCAGCAAAAAATACAAACAATTTCGGATGGTTAATAATGCCTTCCTCTTTGAGAATCTCCGAAATTTCACTTGTATTCGCTCCGGTCGGAATGTTGACAATCCGAGTTTTGGTGTCGTTGTTGATGCCAAGCACATCTCGTCCGAACGTCATAGCCAGAGCAGAAATCAGAACCGAAACCACCAACACCACAAAAGTAATAATCAATGCAGAAAATACGCTGCTTTTTTTCCTTTTTTTCTTCTTGGTTTTTTTCTTTTTCGGGACAGCCGTTACTTCCTGCTGGCTAATTCCATCCAAATCCTCATATAACTGTGCCGTTTCCGCAGCAGAATACGTCTTCACCGGTGCAGCATGTTTGCCGCCGGTGTTCGTCTGAAATGCCTGCGTGCTACCAATCTCCCAGTCTGGTTCGGGCAAATCGGTATCCTGCGGATAGGGGGACGGTTCCAATTCCGGTGCAGCGTGAGAAACAACCGATGATTCTTCTGCTGCATGGGAAACAATTTTCTTTTCCGGTGCAGCATGCGAAACGACAGGAGACTCCTCCGCAGCGTGGGAAACCACTGGTCGCTGCGGCGGTTTTCCCACTGCTCGTCCAGTATCATCTAAAATTTCCCGCAGAAGGGCATCCCGCTCCTGTGGGTCTGTTTTACGTTCCTGATCCATACAATTCCTCCTCTGTTTTCTCTGTAATCAAATACTGTACGGGTAAATCTGTTTCTTCTCTGGGTAATCTGTCTGTAAAGCAGGCAGACGGACAGTACCCCACCCGTATCAGCTGCGGATGCTGTTGTAAAAAGCGGTCATAGTAGCCGCCGCCGTAGCCAAGCCGGTAACCGTCATGGTCAAATGCCAGACCGGGTACCAGACAAACACAGCCCATCTCCGGCAGTTCCAGTACCGGACAGCCTGCATCCGGTTCTAAAATCCCATAGGCACCTTTTTGCAGCTGCTGCGAACTGGTCACCTGACAGAAGACCATCTGTCGGTTCGGCAGACACTTGGGCAGTCCAACGATTTTTTCGTCCTGCCATGCCTGCGACAAAATCCACTCCGTTTCCGGCTCTGCAACGGTTGCCGCATAGGCAAGCAGCAAATCACACTGCCGATAGACTGCCGACTGACAGAACCGTTCCTGCATGGCAAGGTCACAGGCGGTTTTTTCGCTGCTGGTACGCTGTTGGCGAAAAGTACGGTAGTATTGGCGGAGCTGCTGCTTTTCTGTTTGCAGATCAGACATCAATAATCGCCTGCCGGATGGCTTCACTTTTCTCTGTTCCACAGAGAGCTGCCACCAGTGCCAGCCCAAATTCCACAGCAACGCCTGCCCCTCTTGCCGTGATATAGTTTCCATCCTGCACAACCCCTTCTGTGCCGACAACCGCACCGGTCAACGCAGATTCAAAGCCCGGATAGCAAACAGCGTGTTTGCCCTGCAGCAGTCCTCTATGCCCCAAAATAGACGGAGCCGCACAGATTGCCGTCAAATAGCGGTCATGTTCTGCACAGTATGTGATGGCAGCCTGTACTTGTTCAGAAGCCTCTTCGTTCAGAGTGCCCGGCATACCACCCGGCAGGACAATCATTTCCAGGTCATCATTGAGCTGCATCTCGTCCTGTGTGATGTCCGCTGTCACAGGGATGCCGTGAGAACCAGTGACAATTTTTCCAGTCACGCCAACGGTGACAACGGTTTTCTTGGCACGCCGCAGCATGTCAATCGGAGCAATTGCCTCGGTTTCTTCAAACCCGTCTGCTAAAAATACATAAATCATGAAAATCTTCCTTTCTTATTTATGAATGGATTTTTCTTAATGTTTTACTTTTAAAACGATCGTGTAGAATCTGCTGGATGGGAATTTTGAATCGGGAATGCAGGAGCAACATCGCCCACTTCATTGCCGCAGTTGCCTGTGGCGTACAACACTTTCACTTGTCCCAACGAATCAACATATCGCCCTTCTCCAGCAAATACACCGGATAATACGATGCCTTCGCCTGCCGCAGTCCGGCAATGCCCAGATCTTCCTCCCGATTGATATAGGAATATCCGCTTGCAAATCGTTCTGTAAATGCCTGTGTCAAGGCAGTATAGGCACCTGCATAGGAAATATCTGCCTTTTCAATATGCGTCACAAACGTATCCTGATTCAGTGGTTCTCCAATCGAAAATCCAACCAGTTTCCCGTCCACACGCAGCACACCGCCGCAAAGCCCCAGTGTTTCAAAATGCGTGAAAAACGTATGAATCGCAAACTGCTCCACCACACTCGAACGGCTATCATACCCTGCTTTCTCATTGTACAAAGACGCACTAAAGGCAATGCATTCCTCCATATCGGCTGCTGTCAGGGGCGAAAACGTCCAGTTGTATCGGCTGCGGAACTGGTTGAGATGATTCCGCTTCTTGTGATAGCGTTTTCCCTTCAGCGTAATGAGGTCTTCCGTCCGGTAAATATAGTCAAAGGCAGCTGCATCCGGCTCCCAGACGGCAGACGGAAACCACTTCTGTAACCATGCCGCTGTTTCTCTCGTCACACCCGTAAACCGCAACGGTTCTCCGTTCGGGCAGAGCGTCTCCCGCAGTTCCCGAAACAGAGCCGCCCAATCTCCACTTCCACTCGGTACGGTCACATCCGGAATGCCGTCTGCCGTATCAAACGCAGCAATGAGATAAAAATCCTGAAACGGTGCAATTTTGGAATTGCTCGCCCGATACCACGCCAGATTATTGGAAAAACAATACTCACAACCCTGAAAATTCGACTGCCGCAGAGCCTTGGTAATCCACGGCTGGTCGGAAATCGAAATCGTGCGAAATGTCAGCATGTGATTTGCAACCCCCAGCTTGTTTGTACATATTGCAGCAAGGCTGCCTGAATCGTATCGACCGGCAGCGGTTCGCCGTCCTGACTGCAAGGGAGCACCTTCCAGCCAAGTTTTTCAGCTGCATAATAGGCTGCCTGCTGGCATTGCAGCTGAAAGGCAATATCTGCCTCATGCAGGTCTTTTTTCTCCGCATCGCCGCCATAGCGTTTGATAAGCAGCTGTTGCTGCACAGAAACCGGCATATCCAAATACACCACATTGTCCGGCTCGGGTAAGCCCAGTAACTGATATTCATACTCCGCCAGCCATTGCAGATAGGCATCCCACTCCGATTTCGGCAGTTTTCCCATCTGATAAATGGCATTGGAAGTTGTGTAACGGCTTGCTAAAATACAAGTACCGCTGTGATATGCCTGTTCCCAGTGCAGCCGATAATTGGCATAGCGGTCAACTGCATAAAAGCTGGACGCTGCATAGGCATTCACCCCATCCGGTGTATGGGAAAAGTCGCCGTGCAGGTACATCTTCACCAGCGAAGCGGAAGGACTATCGTAGTCCGGAAAGCTGACCGCCTGTACTGCAACACCCTGTTGCTGCAATGCCGCTTGCAGCAACGCAAACTGGGTGGATTTTCCGCTGCCGTCCAATCCGTCCAGTACCAGCAGTTTGCCGTTTGGCATAGTATCACCTCAAATATTCCGTTTTATGTTTCTTCTATCGTTTTCTTTATCGCCTGAAAGCGTTTCCGCACTTCTGTCATTTGTCCGCAAGTCATTTTTCCCTCGGGACATCCGCCCTGACAACATGCCGGACCGGCATGGCGAAACAGGGTTGGAGCTGCCTGACAGCAGAGCTTCAGCATTTCCGTTGCCAGTTCCCGAATCTCCCACTGTGCCCGATTGCAGCAGCGAAGCTGGAAGAAGTGCCGCAGGCTGCGGACATTCATTGTCACCATCATTTTTGTTTCACAGGCATTCGGCAGGACATACCGTGCATCTTCAATGGCTTTTTTCTCTGCCTTGGAGCGAGCTGTCTTTTCGGAGCAGCCCTCTGCCAGAAACTGCGGATAATACGCAGCCTGCAAGCGGTCTGCCAGTGCATTATAAGCCTGTACGGTCTGCTCCATCGTCTGATGATAGAGGGCAGCTGCTTCGGCATCGGCGGCAATCGCCGGCGGTGTCACATAGATAAACTGATTTTTACGGACATACCGCTGACTTTGCACCGAAAAAGAAGCAATCCGGTGACGGGTAATCTGTGCGAGCAGGGAACGGGAAACACCGGCAATGCCGAAGGTAAAGGTTACATGTTCCACAGGGCTTTCGTGCCCCATCTCTTCGAGCATCCCGACAAAGTGTTCCGCCTGCTCCGGCTGCATTTTGTCCATCAGGGCTTCTACGGTTGTATCAGAATAACATAACTTTGCTGCGGCAGCAATCAGCTGTTCCGGCAGTGGTGTATGGGCAATTAATGTCACAGTCAAGACAACGCACCTCCATGAAAAACTGATTTTATTATAACATACTTCTTTTTTCTCGTCAACCAAAACAAAAAA
>JAEDGE010000075.1 GCA_016297675.1 Oscillospiraceae bacterium | reverse complement strand
TTCTCCCGGTATGTACTATCATAATGAAAAATTACAGGAAGCCAGAAAAAACGGTGTTGTCATCACGACAGAAATGGAAGTCTTCTTCGACCTCTGCCCCTGCAAAATCTATGCTGTCACCGGCTCGGACGGCAAGACCACAACCACAACCCTGATTTCGGAATTTTTACAGGCATCTGGCGTGACTGTACACAAGGGCGGCAATATCGGTCGTGCTCTGCTCCCGATTATTGAACAGATTCAGGAAACAGATGCCGCCGTTGTAGAACTCTCCAGCTTCCAACTTCTCTCTATGCGGCAGTCGCCGGTGTGGCAGTGATCACAAACATTGCCCCCAACCACTTAGATGTACACGGCACGATGGAGGAGTACATTCAGGCAAAAACCAATTTGATTGCCCATCAGAATGCCTTTTCCAAAACGGTTCTCAATGCAGATAATGCTTTGACTTGGAATCTTGCACCAATGGTGCGTGGAATGCTGATTGCCTTTTCCAGAAAAACAGTACCGACTTATGGTGCATTTCTGCGGGAAGATGGAATGCTCTGCTACCAGAACGGCAGCGAAACCATACCAGTGGTTGCCGCTTCTGATATTCGGATTCCGGGCATTCACAATGTAGAAAATTATCTGGCTGCCATCAGTGCTGTCTGGGGCGAGGTTTCTGTGGAAGTCATCGTACAGGTTGCAAAGACCTTTGGCGGCGTAGAACACCGCATTGAATTTGTACGGGAACGCAAGGGCGTAAAATGGTACAATGACAGCATTGCAACCAGCCCGACTCGTGTACTGGCTGGCTTAAATTCCTTCCAGACAAAACTGACCGTCATTATGGGCGGCTATGATAAAAAGATTCCATTTGAACCGATGGCAGAAACCGTTTGCGATAAAGTCAAAACCGTTCTCTTAATGGGTGTCACTGCACCGAAAATTGAAGCGGCTATCCGTAGTGCAAAAAATTATCAGGAAGGACATCCGCAGCTACTCCATGTGGAAACGATGGAAGAAGCCGTGCAGACCGCTGCCAACATCACACAGCCCGGCGATATTGTTACACTGTCTCCGGCTTGTGCAAGCTTTGACAAGTATCCAAACTTTGAAGCAAGAGGACTACACTACAAAAAATTGGTAAAGGAGCTGTCGGAATGAACTTGACAGCATTGCTGCAAACATTGACGGCTTTGTCCGGTGTATCCGGACGAGAGGCAGATGTCTGCCAGCCGCTGCTTGACCTGCTGAAACCGTATTGCCCCGATGCAGCACAAGTACAGGGCAATGTCATCGGCACATTCGGGAAACGAGAAACCGGAAAGCCCCACGTCCTGCTGGATGCCCACTTTGACCAAGTGGGACTGATCGTCACCTATATCACAGAAGAAGGATTTGTAAAGGTCGGCAATTTAGGCGGTCTGGATCTGCGGCTCTTCCCTGCACAGCATGTCACACTGCATGGCAAAACCGATATTCCGGGCGTGGTTTGTGCGATGCCGCCGCATTTGCTCTCCGGCAATGCGGAAGTTGCCGATATCACAGAAATTTTGATTGATACCGGCTATGCAAAGGCAGAACTGGAACAGATACTCTCCCTCGGCGATATGATTTCCTTTGATGCACCGTTTCAGACGCTCTGCGGTGACCGGATTTGCAGTCCAGCTCTGGATGACCGATGCGGTATCGCTGCGATTTTATATGCTCTGTCTCAGTTGAACGCAGATGAACTGCCCTGTAGTGTCAGTGTATTGTTCTCCGCACAGGAAGAGCTGGGGGAACGGGGAGCAAAAACGGCTGCCTATACGATTGCTCCAGATATTGCCATCGCCGTGGATGTCAGCTTTGGTCTGGCAAATGATGAAAATCCAGCAAAGTGCGGTACACTGGGAAATGGTCCGATGATTGGCATTTCGCCCTCGCTCTCGGCAGAAGTCAGCCAAGCCCTGCAAACCGCTGCAAACGAATCACAGATTGCATGGCAGCCGGAAGTGATGGCTGGTACAACTGGTACGAATGCAGACCAGTTCTCTGTCACCAGAGGCGGTGTGAAAGCCTGCACGGTTTCGATTCCGCTGCGTTATATGCATACACCTGCCGAAGTCATTGCACTGGCAGATGTCAAGGCAACCGGTGACTTGCTGGCTGCATATTTGAGGAGGTGTACAACATGCTGAAGCATCTGGAACCACTCTGCCGCCTTTGCGGTGCTTCCGGACAGGAAACGCCTGTTCGGAACTATCTGATTGCACAAATCGAAGCACTCGGTCTTCCCTATCAGGTTGACCCGCTCGGCAATCTCCTCGTAGAGAAAAAAGGAACCCAGACCCCGCCGAAAAAATGGATGATTGGTGCCCATATGGACGAAGTCGGCTGTATTGTCACCTATCTCAACAGCAACGGCACGATGCAGATCGCACCAGTCGGCGGCATTGACCCGTCTGTTGTCATCGGAAGAAGCGTACAGGTGGGAGAAAACCTGCTCCCCGGTGTCATTGGTGCAAAACCAATCCATCTGCTCTCCTCGGAAGAACGCAAAAAAGCACCTTCCTTCTCCCAACTCTATCTGGACATTGGAGCAAAGGATAAAGCAGAAGCTGAAACACTGGTACAGCCTGGCACCTATGTACATTTCTGTTCGGATTATACGCTGCTCGGCGGTGGGAAACTGATTCGCAGCAAGGCTCTGGATGACCGGATTGGCTGTGCGATTCTGCTGCATCTGCTGGAACAGGACGTTCCCTATGACTTTACCGCTGCCTTTCATGTGCAGGAAGAAATCGGTCTGCGTGGTGCCAAGGCAGCTGCCTATACGATTGCTCCGGATTTTGCATTGATTCTGGAAACCACTACAGCGGCAGATTTCCCCTCTGCCCATGCAGACGAAAAAGTCTGCCAACTCGGAAACGGTCCTGTTGTCTCCTTTATGGATCGCAGTACCCTCTATGACCGAGAATTATATCAGCTTGCAAATACACTTTGTCAGGAAAACGGGATTCCCGTTCAGACCAAAACCCGAATTGCCGGCGGCAATGACAGCGGAGCCGTACACGTCAGCCGTGGCGGCGTGCGGACGCTTGCTATTTCTGCACCATGCAGAAATCTGCACTCCCCTTCCTGTGTTGCCAATCTGGCAGATATACAACATTGCCTGACGCTCACATTATTACTGTTAAAACAGGCAGGAACCTTATTATGATAACACAAATCCACACCTTTACCGCATCAGAACTGGCGGTTCTCAATACAACATGGCGAGGGAAAAAAATATGCTCCTATTTTCAGGCATACGGTGGAAATTATACCTTCTGCCGCTTTTTCCGCCTGACTGAAGCCGACCAAACCGGCTGGATGCTGCTGTTCAACTCCACTCTGCTCATCTGTGCAGAACAGCCCGTGGCACTGGAAGAAACAAAAACCTTTGTACAAATGCATCTGCCATTCCGGATCGAATGTCCGGCATCTTTTTTACCAGTACTCTCCACGCTGCCCAACTATCAGAAGTTACGACGTACTATGTTTGTTCTGACACCGCAGCCAGTTTCCGATGCCTTTCAGCTGGATGCGGTCAACAAACAGCCGGATTTGACAAAGGTCTATGGGATTCTGCATGAAGGATTCCCCAACCTGCTCTCCTACCCGCTTTGGCTGACCGATACTTCTCACCGCTGCCGGCATGAAATCAGTCAGGTGCTTACCTATCGGGACAGCACCACACTGACGATTTTATTTGATATCGAGAATCATGTGCTGGTCGGGCAGGTTGCCACCTGTGCTGCCGCACGGGGCAGCGGCTATGCAAGAGATTTTCTGCACTGGCTTGCCAATGAACTGGAGCAGCAGGGCAAATATGCAGTTCTGTATGCATTGGATATTCGGGTCAGCTTTTATCGGGAAATTGGGTTTCAGGAAAAAGAAACCGAATGGGTGCTGGAACGTGCTGATATTGAGAAGGAAGACGTAAGGAAAGGAGCTTTGCAGTAAGCAAATGATCAAGCAAATTCAATCTTTTTTTGAAATTGATGACCGCCTTTGTGCCATCGCAGAACAGGCAGAACAACGCTGTCAACCCATTTTCGATGCCATTGACCAACGGGCTGCCTATAATGGTGCAAAAGTATTGGCAGCGTTTCAGAAAAATCGTGTCAGTGAACCCTGTTTCTATGGCAGCACTGGCTATGGCTATGGTGACCATGGTAGAGAGGTATTAGATCGTGTGGTTGCGGATGCCTTTGGTGCAGAAGATGCACTGGTTCGGCATAATTTCGTTTCCGGTACCCATGCCCTAACCGTTGCCCTGTTCGGTGTACTGCGAACCAGTGACCGGATGGTTTCCATTACCGGCAGACCTTACGATACCCTCGAAGGTGTCATTGGTCTGACTGGCAACAAAGGAGATGGCTCTTTGATGGACTACGGCGTTACTTATGAAGAAGTACCGCTTCTGTCGGATGGTACACCAGACTATGCTGCCATTCCAGATGCCGTAAAGGGAGCAAAAGTTGCCTATATCCAGCGTTCCAGAGGATATACCCTTCGTCCGGCGTTTACCATTGCCCAAATTGAAAAAATGGCACAGCTGGCACGCAGCAGCAATCCGGATATTATTGTCATGGTGGATAACTGCTACGGGGAATTTACGGACTGCTCCGAACCCGTACAGCATGGGGCAGATTTGATGATTGGCTCTATGATTAAAAATGTTGGCGGCGGCATTGCCCGTACCGGCGGCTATATTGCTGGAAAAAAGAAATTGGTGGAATGGTGTTCCTACCGCCTGACCTGCGTCGGCATGGGCAAAGAAGTCGGCTGCACGCTGGATATGAATCGAGAATTGTTCCTCGGCTTCTTTCATGCACCCGATGTCACTGCCAGTGCCCTGAAAACTGCTGTGTTTGCCGCTTCCCTCTTTGAACTGCTTGGTTTCCCCTGTTATCCACGCTATGATGAACCACGCAATGACATCGTAGAGGCAATTTGTCTGGGCGATGAAGCCCGTTTGACTGCCTTTTGTCAGGGCATTCAGGCTGGTTCTCCCGTGGATGCATTCGTCATTCCAGAGGCATGGGATATGCCGGGATATACCAGCAAAGTCATCATGGCTGCCGGTGCCTTTACATTGGGTGCCTCCATTGAACTTTCGGCAGATGCTCCGATTCGAGAACCATTTGCCGTCTGGATGCAGGGTGGCATTACCGAAACCAGCGGAAAAATTGGTGTTCTGCTCGCCGCACAAAAGATGCTGCAAAATCAGTTACTTCCCATACTGCAATGCTGACAAAAGAGTAAAAAAAGAACGGTACACATGACAAAACAACTACAATTTCAAGAAATCTGATTTCAATTTTGATTTTTTAGTTGACATCACAAAAAAGGAATGCTACAATAAATCTGTAACGATTTGATACGCCTTAGGAGGTGCAGCGTTGAGCGAAGAAAAATTATGTTATGGTTGTATGCAGCACACGGTCTTTACAAACGGTATCTGCTCAAACTGCGGATACTATGAAAACACTAAGACAGATCCGCTGTTTTTAAAGCCGGGAACCCAACTGCACAGCCGTTATCTGGTTGGTTCTGCCATCTCTATGAATGGAGAAGGTATTACCTACCTCGCCTATGATTATCCCAATACCTGCCGTGTGTTACTGCGGGAATATATGCCGCACGGCTTTTGCAGCCGTGTCACGGATTCTGCTGTCATTCGTGTACAACAGAATTGTCTGCCGCAATATAAGGTGCTGATGGAGGAATTCACAGAACTGCACAAATCCATTGCACAGCTGCGGGGACAAATCCATGTAAATCCGGTTATAGATTTATTTACAGAAAATAATACAACTTATGTGGTGCTGGAATTTATAGAAGGCATCAGCTTTGTAGATTACCTGAAGGACAATGCTGGAGAACTCACTTGGGCACAGTTCTCCCGGATGCTGCCGCCATTTCTGACTTCTCTGAGTCTTCTGCACAATGTGGGGGTCGTACACCGTGCAATCAGTCCGGAAACCATTTTTGTCACAGACAAAAATGAATTGTATCTGACGGATTTCTCTATTTCCGCTGTCCGGACTGCCAATACGGAGCTGGAATGTGAGATCTACAGCGGTTATGCTGCTCCGGAACAGTATTCTGCCAGCAATCGGCAAGGCACGTGGACGGATGTCTATGCGGTTTGTGCTGTACTATACCGTGTACTAACCGGTACGATGCCAACCAGTGCCATCAGCCGGATGGAAAACGACAATCTGACTGCACCGGCATTGCTGAACCCCAATATTCCCCGACATGTGTCCAATGTCATTATGCATGGTCTCAGTCTGGTCAGCAATGACCGCATTCAAACCATTACAGAACTGGTGACGCAGCTATTCCATGAATCGGCACAGGAATATCCGCAGCAAAATGCAGCTGCTGCCTACGGCAATCCACAAACACCGCCGATTTATACCACGGAACGATATGACAATCCCATGGCAAACGGCAATCCCGGTTATACAACAACCTATCCCGTACAAAATGAAAATTATCAGCAGCAACCCAATTATTCCAATTCCTATCAGGAGTCACAGCAGGAATACACAGATGATTATGCTTATGATGATTATCAAACGGAAGATTATGGAAAGCAAAGCTATCAAAAAGAAAATGCGGTTTCTACAGAACCAGAAAGTGTGGCAGACAGAATGCGGCTGCCGCTGATTATTGGTATTTTACTGCTGACCATTCTGCTGGTTGCAGTGGTACTATTTGTACGTGGAAAATTAAATAACAGCGACCACAAAAACAATTCTTCTATGGTGACAACGGTTGCCACTGAAGAAGAAGCATCACAAGAAAACACCAGCCCCAATTCAGCCAACAGCATTATGCCGATGCTAATCGGAAAGAATTATGAAAATCAGGCAAAACAATATGCGGACTGGATTCGTTTTCAAGTAGAAGAAGTCTATAGTGACCAGTATGAAGCAGGCATTATTATCTGGCAGGAATATAATGAAGGTGATTACTTTGATTCCAGTGAACCCGTTAAAATTCAGGTCAGCAAAGGTTCAGCAAATATTGAACTACCTTCCTGGGAAGGAAAATCTCTAAACACCTATCTGGAAGAACTAAAAGCACTCGGTGTCCGCTATGTCACACAGGATGAAGAAAATCAAAGCGTTGCCAACGGATATATAACAAGAATCAGTCTGCCGGCAGGAGAAAAATACAATTTGGAAACTGCCGAAGAAATTATAGTGTACTATGCAAATAATCCAGTGATCACGGAACCGGCTACAGAAGCCCCAACGGAACCGCCTGCAACAGAAGCACCGACAGAAGCTCCAACGGAACCGCCTGCAACAGAAGCCCCGCAGGAACCAGTTACAGAAGCACCGGCAGACCCTAATGTACCAGCAGCCGGATTTCACTTCGAAAATGGAATTGGTTTTCTCTATTGATTTTTGCCTGTAAAGGAACCACTTCTTTCATTTTTTCAAGTTTGCAAAAAAGACTTGACAAACGATCTTTCCTATGCTATACTGTTGCCAGTAACTCATCAAGCTTCAGGGTACTGTGTAATTCAGAATCGGTGGTAAAAGTCCATGAGCTGCGAAAGCAGTTGATTCGGTGGAAATCCGAAACCGACGGTATAGTCCGGATGAAAGAAGAACGATGCGTTTGTAACATTGGAAGAACCATTCCACTCGAATTGCAACTGCAATCGGATGGATGGTTGTGAATCCATTACAAAATCTGCACCATTCCCGCCCTGTTGCATGTATTTGCAGCAGGGCGTTTCTTTCTATCCTGAACATTCTTTTTCTCAGGAGGGATGTTCTTTGACAGAACATACATTTTATATGCGGCGTGCCATTGCACTTGCCAAGCAAGGCTGCGGTCTAACCAATCCCAATCCCATGGTTGGTGCTGTCATTGTGAAAAACGGTAGAATCATCGGCGAGGGATGGCATACAAAATATGGTGCACTCCATGCAGAACGACATGCACTTTCTCGCTGTACAGAATCGCCAGAAGGAGCCGCCATGTATGTCACATTAGAACCATGCTGCCACCACGGAAAACAGCCGCCCTGCACAGAAGCGGTAATACAAAGCGGCATTCGTACCGTCTATATCGGTTCCCGTGACCCCAATCCGCTGGTTGCCGGAAAAGGTTTGCAACAGCTGCGAGAAGCTGGAATTCTGGTGCATACAGACTTTTTAAAAACGGAATGCGATGCAGTAAACCCGTTTTTCTTCCACTATATCACCACTCGTCTTCCCTACTGCATTTTGAAATATGCCATGACCATGGATGGTGCGATCGCCTGCGGAAACGGTGCTTCTAAATGGGTAACCGGCGAACTGGCACGAGCAGATGTCCAGCAAACCAGAAAGGCAGTCGCTGCAATTTTAGTTGGAATCGGAACGGTTCTGGCAGATGACCCCCTGCTGACGTGCAGAATCGCACCGGAATGCAATCCAGTTCGCATTGTCTGCGACTCTCATTTGCGGATTCCATTGGAAAGCAAACTGGTACAAACGGCAAAGACCGTTCCCCTCGTCATCATGACCTGTGAAACAAATGCAGAACGAACCGCTGCTTTGGAACAGCGTGGTGCAACCGTCTGCGTTTTGCCGCCGGACGAAACCGGAAGACCTGCCTTTTCGGCAATCCTGCAAAAAATCGGAGAAATGGGACTGGACAGCGTATTGATAGAGGGCGGTGCTGCCATTCATGCTGCTGCTCTGCAAACCGGCATGGTGCAGCAGGTGCAGGTCTACCTTGCTCCCAAACTCTTCGGTGGGGACGGACTTTCTCCAGTGGGAACACTCGGTATCACCGACCCGATGCAGGCAATGTGCTTTTCTGCTCCAACCATTACAACACTGGGACAGGATTTGCGGCTGGATTATTTTGCAACATAAGGAGGAACTGTTTTTGTTTACAGGAATCATAGAAGAAATGGGAACGGTACGGCGGCTGCAACGCACGACTCGTTCCTGTCAGCTGACCATTGCTGCAACTATTGTCTTACAGGATACCAAGATTGGAGACAGCATTGCCGTCAACGGCGTTTGCCTGACCGTAACAGATTTACAGGCAGATGCCTTTACAGCAGATGTCATGCCGGAAACGCTTCGCCGCAGCAGTCTTGGCATACTACACAGCGGCAGTTTGGTGAATCTGGAACGGGCAATGGCGGCAAATGGCCGCTTTGGCGGACATATTGTCAGCGGACATATTGATGGAGTTGGTAAGATTGCCAGCAAGGTGCCGGAGGGCAATGCACAGATTGTCACTATTTCGGCTGACCCTTCCCTGCTCCACTATATTGTCGAAAAAGGTTCCATTGCCATTGACGGCATCAGCCT
>JAEDGE010000074.1 GCA_016297675.1 Oscillospiraceae bacterium | reverse complement strand
CAGTCGCCTGCGGCGTAAAATTGATACCATCATTTAAAAATTGATTTCCGTGCCCCATCTATTCCACAGAGGACAGTGTATTGTAATATCACAACACACTATAATACTGTCCCGGCATTCTCTGAACCAGTTGTGCAATCGCCAACTCTGTCAAACAGGCTGCTACTTCTTCCGCATCCGCCTGTACCGTCTGCACAATCTGGTCAATCTGAAGCGGAGATTGCTCCAGCAGCAGTGCCATAATCTGCTTTGTCAGTCCCTCCAGTGTTTCCAGTACAGCGACATCTGCTGCCGGTTTGACCGGTTCCACTGCAACTTCTTTCACAGATGATTTCCTTGATGCCGCATTCTCACCTACTGCATCCGTTGTATTTCTCGATGACGCAGCAGCAGTATGCTCTGACTGTGCAGGTTTCTCGGCGGACTGCTGCTTTAAAATCATATCCAGAGAAATTTCCTGTAATCTTTGTTCACAGCTGTCATGGTATTCTCTGAGAATGTCCTCCGGTGCAAAAACCGGAATCGCACCCTCCCGCAGGTATTTTACCACACCTGCATACTGGTTGTCAAATATGTCCGCAGGTGGCAGACAAAAAACTGGTTTTCCCTGCTCCATCGCCTGTTCTGCGGTAATCAAGGCACCGCTTCCAACAGGGGCTTGGATGACCAGTGTGCCACTGCTGACACCTGCCAATATCCGATTTCGCATCGGAAAATTCTGTCTTGCCGGTTCTGTACCCGGCAAAAACTCTGACAACATCAGACCATTCCGAATGATGTACTTCTTCGCAGACGCATTTACCTTCGGATAGGGAACATCCAATCCGCAGCCCATCACGGCAACTGTTTTTCCGCCGGAAAGCAGGGCTGCCCGATGTGCCACAGAATCCAAGCCGACTGCAAACCCACTGACCAGCAGCATTCCACTTTTGGCAAGGCAACGGCACAACAAATCAGCCGTCTGAATGCTGTAGTCACTGGGATTTCGAGTGCCGACCACCGTCAGGCAGGGATAATCTGTCAGCAGAGAAAGCTGTCCCTGATAAAATAGTACAATTGGCGGATTATAAATCTGCCGCAGTTGTTCCGGATAGTTTTCATCATCAAAGCAAACCATTGCAATTTGTTTTTCTTTGCAGTTTTGTATGATTTTCTCCACCTGTTCCATTGTGACAGTCTTGATACTGCGAACGTCCCGTTCTTTCAGAAATGGTAGTTTTTCGGTTTGTAATGCCGTATAGGCGGTTTGCGGTGTTTCATAGTGTTCTAATATCTTCCAGATTTTTCGATTTCCAGCCCCAAATACCAACAGCAGCCAAATCCAATAATATATGGTTTCCAAATGCTTCACCTCATCTCGGCTTGGTCATTTCCCACATCATAATGCCTGCTGCCATGGCAGCATTCAAGGATTCCATATCGCCCTTCATCGGAATGGTAATCCGTCTCTCACACTGCTGCACCACTTCCGCAGGCAGTCCATTTCCCTCATTGCCAATCCAAACGGCACAGCCACTGCCCAATTCACAAAGTCCGACTTGTTCTGCCTCTCCCTGCACAACAGAAGCACAGGAAACAACCGCAGCGGCACGCAGTTTCTCTAAAACGGCTTCCGCACTTGGCATTTGCATGACCCGAACATGAAACAAGGCTCCCATGGTGGCACGCACGACCTTTGGACTGTAAAAATCACAGGATTGACAACAGATAACACCATCAATTCCCATTGCCGCTGCAGTTCGCAGCAGCATTCCCATATTACCGGGGTCTTGCAGCTGATAAAGTACCAGATAAGTGGCGTTGGGCAAAATAGAAAAAGTATCAGACGGCATCGTACAAATCGCAAACACACCCTGTGGATGTTCTGTTTCTGCCAGTTCCGTGGCAAGTTCCTCCGAAATCAGCAGCAGCTTTGTTTCTTTCCAATCAGCCGCCAAAGCGGCAAAGCTCTCCTGATACCGCTCCCACGCCGCTTCTGTCACAAAGAGATGAGTCAGTTTTCTGGAAAAATGCACGGCATCCGAAACCAGCCGATAGCCTTCTAATACAAACTGCTGCATCTGTACTCTGGTTTTTCGGGAACGAACCAATTTCCGATAAAGTCGAATGGCAGGGTTATCTTTTGCAGTAATTGCAGTCATGCGGAACTCCATTCCGTGTGCCTCCTGTCCAAATTTCCGCCGAAAATTGCATGATTCAACAGAAATTTCACTATATATAACAAAACACGCCCCGTTTTTCTAAAAACCGGAGCGTGTTCGCAGCTTGCAATTAAAGTGCAGCCTTTGCCTTTTCTACAATAGCAGCGAAACCTGCTGCATCGGTGATTGCAATCTCAGAAAGCATCTTCCGATTCAGGGTAATGCCAGCCTTCTTGCAGCCATTCATAAATGTAGAATAGTTGATGCCGTTCAGCTTGCAGGCAGCAGAAATTCTGGTGATCCAAAGCTGCCGGAATTCTCTCTTCTTCTGCTTTCTGCCAACATATGCATAGTTGCCGGACTTCATCACAGCCTGTTTTGCCATTTTGAAGTGCTTGCTCTTTGCACCAAAGTAACCCTTTGCGAGCTTCAGGGTCTTATTTCTTCTCTTGCGTGTCATCATCGCACCTTTTACACGTGCCATTTGCTTCTACCTCCGATATCTATGTGTTTCTAAACTTCCTGTTTGCTCCGTCCGATTCTGCGGATTGTATCTTAGAGATACGGCAGAAGCTTCTTTACTGCCGGTGCATTGGTTGCATCTGCAATGCCGACGGTACGAGCGATTCTCTTCCGCTTGGTAGCCTTCTGCGTCAGTCTGTGTCTTTTATTGGTCTTCTGATACTTTACCTTTCCGTTTGCAGTCATCTTGAACCGCTTCTTTGCACCGGAATGTGTTTTTGTCTTAATCTTTGCCATTGCGAGTTCCTCCTCTTACTTGGATGCCTTCGGTGAAATGAACATGACCATGCTGCGGCCTTCCATTTTTGCAGGCTTTTCAACGGTACCAACTGCTGCACACGCTTCTTTGAAACGGTTGAGCAGTTCTTCTCCGAGCTGCGGATGGGCAATTGCACGCTTACGGAACCGAACGGAAACCTTCAGCTTATCGCCGCCTTCCAGAAACTTTTTTGCCTGATTCACTTTTGTTTCAAAGTCATGGGTATCAATTGCAGAAAACATCCGGATTTCCTTAATGGAAACCACTTTCTGATTTTTTCTTGCTTCCTTCTCCCGCTTCTGCTGTTCAAAGCAATACTTTCCATAGTCCATAATGCGGCAGACCGGCGGGGTTGCCTGCGGTGCGATCTTCACTAAATCGAGATCCTGTTCATATGCAAGTTTCTGTGCGTCTCTTGCGGACATGGTTCCAAGCTTTGTCCCGTTCTGATCAATGACCAGGATTTCTTTATCCCGGATTTCTTCATTGATCTGCAGCTCTTGTTTGCTGATAGCCAGCACCTCCAAACATATTATTTTCAAACAAAAATAAATGCGTACTTTTCAAAAAGTACGCATCATCCGATCCCGCTCCACCATTTCTTTGCAGAATGCGGTTTTATCCCACCTGCAAGAACGCTGATATTGACCGTTTCGACAGCAGCCAAACGGTGAGAACGATGATGCTCTGCTTTGTTTTCTCTGCGTATTATACCATGTTCTCTGCCGCTTGTCAAGCAGTCGCTTTTCTTTTTACAAAAAATTCACATTTAAAATTGGTTTGCTGCACAGCAATCCATTTTGGGGGTTCTCAGGAAAATTCTGTCTGAGCCAGCTTGACCGCAGTCGCCTGCGGCGTGCAACCTCACTTCTTCATCCAGTGTCTTACCCATTCCACCAATTTCAACTTTACCCGATAGCGTTCGGGATGATATAATACATCCTGCTCTTCTTTGGTAAAATAGGTTTCTGCCTGTGCATCTTCTACAGCGACTTCCTCTGCCACCGGAATGCAGAGTGGGGGATACATCACACACCACCAGTTTTTTCCGGCGGCTTCCCCAATGGTAATGCGAATCGCTTCGTATGTACCAGCCGGCATCGTCAAATCCTCATAGGTGCGTTCTGTAAAATCCATTGTCACCAGTTCTGCCTGTACCGGATAAGAATATCCATTTTCCTGTACCACACGCTCTGCAATTGTCTCCATGTCCGACAGATGAGCGGCAGCTGTAGCCTTCAGCTCTTCCCGGCTTTCCGGTGCATCTGTGCCAAATAACGATTCTGATTCTGCCAACAGAGCATCCCGCACCTGATATTTTAATTCCTGATCTTCTTCGCTGTCTGAATTCGCCAGAATATGCATTCGCAAAACATGCTGCTGCAAATCTGTCACAGTTTCTGCTGTCTGAAAAAAACTTGTAAAAAGGAATGTGCAAAGTACACCAATCAAAAGTGCTGCTTCCCATTTTTTCATCTTGATCACCTCATCCAACAGGATGGGCAAACGCAGGGGAATTTATACAGCAGAACAAAAAAACAGCAGCTGTTGTGACCGCTGCTGGGAAAAAAGACGAAAGAGCCATGTGATAACACGAAGAATCTATCTTAATATTTTTTATATTTTTTACAATTCGGATTTTTACAGCGATCAAAAAAGTCCAATCCGCCGTTGCATTCCGGACACCGATGATAGGAAGTATAATCGAATGCAGAAGAGCTGATTTCCGGTCTTCCAGCACAATCGACTTTTTTTAAGCCACTGCAACGAAGAAATGCCGCATTCTCTATTTTTTTCATGCTGCTCGGAATGGAGATTCTTTTCAATGCTTTGCAGCCCTGAAATGCAGATGTCCCAATGACCTCCACACCATTGGAAAGCGTCAGTTCTTCCAAGGAAGTGCATCCGCTGAAAGCAGAGGCTGCAATCGTTTTTACACTGCTGGGAATCAGAAGTGTTTTCAAAGAAGTACAGCCGCTAAATGCATTTTCTCCAATTGCTTTTACACCATCCGGTATGACAATGGATGCCAGAGCGGCACAATTTTGAAAGGCATCTTTTCCAATTTGCTCTACACTGTTGGGAATTACGACGCTTTTTAAATACGCATATCCCTTAAAAGCCGCTTCAATCGCAACCACACCATTCGGAATCTCTGCATGAATGGCTGCACCTTTATATTTTTGCAACACGCCAACACAAATTTCAAAATCTTCCGATTTACTTTTGTCACAAATATTTCGTCTGTCTGATGTATCCTGTAAAACTGACATGATTCATCTCCCCTTTATGACTTCCGAAAAATCGTTTCCTCCAAATTCTTTTGATTTGTTTCCGAATCTGTTATCACCAAAACGGACTCTCCATCAATTGTATCCCCATAAAATGTGCCGTCTGCCGGAATCTGCTGCTGTACCACATGGTATCCGATCAGCAAAAACGGTGCACGCAAAGCATAACTGTATGCCTTTCCGACGGAAAGATTCGTAGAAAGCTCCGGCAGAGCTGTCAAAAAAATGCTTGCCAGTGCTGCCGGATTTTTTGCTGCCTTTTGCAGCACTTGTGTCATAACGGTTCGCTGTCGGCTTGTCCGCTCAAAATCGGCATTGCCGACATAACGAATCCGACTGTAGGAAAGTGCTTGCTTCCCATTCAACTTCTGTGTTCCGCCACTATCTAACAGGTCATCTTCCCGACCATCTCCCATCAGCTCGTTGACCTCGCTGATGAGAATCTCGTTGACTGCATCGGCTTCACTGTCGGAAAGTTCCAACTCTACGCCACCGACCGCATCAATCACATTGGCACAGGCAGCAAAGGAAATCAGCACATAATCATCAATTCGCACATGGTAATTTGCTTCAATGGTATCCATCAGCAATGCTGCACCGCCATAAGAATAAGCGGCATTCAGTTTTCCGGAACCATACGTGTCATTGATATAAACATACGCATCCCGCAAAAACGAAGTCATTACAATTTCGTTGGTCTTTCTATTAATAGACAACAAAATCATGGAATCCGAACGACCTCGGTCAGTTGACAAATCACGGGAATCTGTCCCAATCAATAAGACATTACTGACATAGGAGGCTTCCATCGCATCGGAAATATTGGAACGGTTTTCTGCTGTTTCTTTCTGCATTCGCAGAATGCCCACCAATGCCAATAAGGAATACAGTACAAATACAATAATAATTGCCCATAATACAAATCGAACAACTTTTCCCACCGTACCACCGTCAGCACGCTTTTTACTGATTGGCGTTGACCGCCGTTTTTCCGGCTCTGCCGGAGCAGACGTATGGACAGAACGGCTGCTCGGTGAAGAGGATTTCACTGTTTTTTTCGATGCAGCTGGCTGCGATGCGGGTTGTGGTTTTGACGATGCAGACTGCGATCTGGGCGGTGTAGACTGTGGTCTCGGTGGTGCTGCCGTTGCCGAACGACCATAGGCATTCGGCTGTGGTGCATTCCCATAACCATTGCTATAGGCGGACTGTGGAGCATTTCCATAGCTGTTGCTGTACGGCGGCTGTGGTGCATTCCCATAGCCGTTGTTGTATGGCGGCTGCGATGCGTTCCGATAACCATTATTGTACGATGGTTGCGATGCGTTCCCATATCCGTTGTTATACGGCGGCTGCGGTGCGTTTCCGTAGCCGTTGTTATACGGCGGCTGCGATGCGTTCCCATATCCGTTGTTATACGGCGGCTGCGGTGCGTTTCCGTAACCATTGTTATACGGCGGCTGTGGAGTATTTCCATAAGCGTTGTTATACGGTGGCTGTGGAGTATTTCCATAAGCGTTGTTATACGGCGGCTGTGGTGCATTTCCATAACCATAATGATATTCAGAAGCATCGCCGGAATAAGATGCCGCATTTTCCTGCTCTGGCGGCATCGGCGTACCATGCAGCTGTGGCTTGCTGCGACGGTAAGGATTTCGGTCATGATAAGTTGCCGCCTGTGCTCGAACAGCATCACTATCCAGTTGCTGCGTGTCAAACTGATCTGTAGATCGTTTGGCTGCAATCTCTGACGCAGAAACAAATGTGGTTTCTTCTGCATCGGTATTTCGTTGCTTTCGCAAATCCATAACCTATCGCCTCCTCTTATTTCAAACGGGTTGCAAATACTGTCAAAGCTGTCATAACCAACTGATAAAACAACAATGTCTGGGATGTCATATTGTCATAACCGTTCACCAAAATATAACCGCAGCAAATGGACAAGCCCAGAATCGCCGCAATGACTTGCAGCAATAATCCTGCGGTTGCCGCCCGTTTGATTCTCTTTGCCTCCAGCAGCAACCGAGCCGTTCCAAAGAAAGAGCCGTTGTGAATGGTTGCTGCACTGACATCCTGTAACGGTGCTGTTTCCTGTGCAAATAAATCATCATCTGCTGCCGGCAGAATTTTCAGCATACTATCCGGCACTGCAAACAATGTTGCCAGTCGACCAAGTGTTACACTACTATCCACACTCTTGAGAATGACATTGATCTGCTCCTCCTTCAAACAACGCATCTGCCGTTTTACCATTGGATCAGCTGTAATGTCCACCACAAACATAGCTGCCAGTACTCCACTTACAGAGAGATACAGCACATCCTGATTCCCGTCTGCCAATTCCAGTTCCCGAATTTTTGTCGGTAATCCCTCAATGTTATGCGTTGTCATCATCTCTCGGTTGCCAAGCAATACCCGACGATGCCGAATCCAACCACACAATCCAAGAGAATCCTCATAGTTGCAGTCCTCGACCTGATACAGCATACCAGTTTGTTCCTCTACCAGTTCTGCAAATGCATTTTGCAGAATGCTGTCCGCTGCATAAACCAAGCTGGCAGCATCCAACAATGCTTCCTCTACCTGAAACTCACCAAAATTTTTAATCCCACTGATTTTCACAGAACCTTTTGGAAACAGGGCGGAAGCAGGAAGCATCACGGCATTGACATCAAAAAAATCATCCACACTCTGATAGCCGAGCAAGGTGCAAGAATGCGGACAGAGACGCTTGGATGCACTGTCCAATGGCATGTTCACAGTCAGCGGAATGCCAGCCGTACATCCAGCAGTCAGCAGCATCGTCAAGACAGAGAAAAAGAATGGAATATTCTGAGCCGGAGATTCCAGCACCCCAATCCGAATGCCTGTAATGGCAGCTGCCAGTAAAAGGGAAATGCAGCCAACGATGGGGGCAAGCTTTCGACTGAATTGGTCTGCCATGTCAGAAGCATAAGTATGCCGCAAGAAGTCAGACATTTGATTGGTCTTTCGTACAGTTGCCAAAATTGGGTAGTCTCTTACCGCACCACGAGTCAAAGTTTCTGCCGCTGTCTCATTCTGCACGCAAGTCAGAATATATTTCTCAAAGTCCTTTGTCAAAAGCGAAAAATTGCGTGTGGCACGCCGAATAATAAACAGTTTCCCAACAGAATTCATCAGTAAAATAAAACTCGAAACCGGCAAAAAGATATGCACTAAATTCCGTTCCATTGGCTCCGGCACAAAAATGATAGAAATCACCGTCAGCAGACAAGGAATCAAAGGCATAGCCGCAATACTGTCACTGTCTGCCTCCCGATGCAACAGATTTTTTAACCCATTTGCAACAGTTGGGAACGTAATAAATAAAATCAACAACCCCAATACCAGATGAATCACACAATATCCTCGTACTGTCATCAGACGTGTCAGAACAGGATAGAGTAAGGTATATCTGGATTCTCCGATTGCCAAAAACATACCAATGATGGTCAAAATCGTAAGGGAGACCGTTCGGAAGAAGACAGCATTCCGCAGCAGATTGATATTGATGCGAATCTCTGCTTCCTGATTGGGAATGGGCTTTGGTGCCGGTGGAACCGGCTTTTGTACCTTGACCTTTGGCGGTTTCTCTTTTTTTGTTTTTTTAGAAGTTGTCTTCCGCTCCGGATCGGTATAGGTGCTTTCCTGTGCAACAACCTTCCGGAATCTGGCGGTATAGGAGAGATTTTCTTCCTCTACGGAGGATGCAACTGAATTCGATTCTTCCGAAACAGCCGCTGCAACGGAAACTGGCTCTTCTGCCCAGTGTTCCGGTGTTGGTTCCTCTGCCCAATGTTCCTGTATCGGCTCTTCCAGCGGACGTTCTGGCTCTGGCTGTACAGTCGGAACCTCTGAACGTTTCTGCGATTTCTTTTGTTTTGGCTGTTTCTGCTGTTTTGGTTGTTTTGATTTTTGCTGTTTTTGTTTTTTCTTCTTTGCTTTTTTCGGATGAACAACCGATGTATTCGTATCCTCCGGCTGTGATTCCGGAATTGGTGGTATGTAGCTGCTCTCTAATTCTGGTTCAGAAATCGGTGGTACATAACTGCTCTCCGGCTGCGATTCTTGAACCGGCGGTGCATAACTGCTCTCCGGCTGCGATTCTTGAACCGGCGGTGCATCACTGCTCTCCGGCTGCGGCTCAAAAACTGGCGGTGTATCACTGCTCTCCGGCTGCGGCTCAAAAACTGGCGGTGTATCACTGCTCTCCGGC
>JAEDGE010000073.1 GCA_016297675.1 Oscillospiraceae bacterium | reverse complement strand
CTGGAATAGCTCAGTTGGTAGAGCAGCGCATTCGTAATGCGCAGGTCGCGTGTTCAAGTCACGTTTCCAGCTCCATTTTTTTACTGTCTACAGAACATATGCACAGAGAAAGAGGTTCTTCTTATGCAGCAGGAATATCGTCCAGAGGAAGAAACATTTGGCACACCGCCCAAGTCGTCATCCGGCGGCAAAAAAGCGATGCTGATTGCTGCGATTCCAACGGTTCTCCTGTTGTTGGGGGTAGGATTGAAAATTGCCCGCACCGTACAGAAAGCCGAGCGTACTGTTTCCCATATGGCAGAGCGTGCCGCTTCCGCTGTCACTGACCCAACAATGGCTGCAACTGCTGCCACAAAAGCGAAAGCAACAGAAACAACTGTCACAGTCAAAACAGCTGCCGTAGATGTCAATAACGGTATTTATCCTGCAGGGGATTATGAGGTCGGTGTCGATTTACCAGCTGGTACCTATCTGGCAGTTTACAGCGGACCTTCTGAAGAACAGCAATTGATTTTAGAAATCTCTTCCAGTTCCGATCCAAATGATGATGATGCTGTATTGAACGATGGTCCTTGGTATCCACGCAATGCTTATTTTCAGGTCACAGATGGACAGTTCGTGCATGTTTCATGGGCGAATTTTTATAATGTCGATGCAGTAGAGGTAGAATTAGAGCCATTTCAACAGGAAGGCATGTTCTTAGTCGGGAAAGATCTTCCGGCAGGTACGTATCAGATGGTGTTGGACGAAGGCGAATATGTCTATCCGGAAACCGCAGGTTATACGATTTACAGCCAGATGGCATCGCCGCAGCCGATTCCAAAGGCAAGCGGCAGTTATACGGATACGATTACATTACAAGACGGGCAGTACATTCAATGCAAAGACTGTCATTTCGCAGAGCCATAAGGCTTTGCAGTTGCAGGCGTAGTTTAGTGGCAAAACATCAGCTTCCCAAGCTGAGGTTGCGAGTTCGATTCTCGTCGCCTGCTCCAATAAAACGAAAACCACTTTTGATGCAAATATCAAAAGTGGTTTTCCTTTTATAACATACTAAAAATGAGAATGTATGACTCATAATTAGATAAATCGGAATTTTATAAGAGAATGAATATATGGAATGGGATTTTTTCTTTAAACAGTTAGAGGCAGGGATAAATACAAATGAAACTTGTTTTTACTTTAAAGATGATCCAGATGAAAATGAATATTATTTGGGTTATTTGTCCCAATATAAAAAGCCTTACTGAGTAGGATATTGTGATGTTAAAGATGGATGTGAATTTGGGAATGCAACTGAATTAGTGGATGCACCGATATTCGATGGTAAATCTCTTAGAGAGCGTTGGAACAACACAATTATATGCAGCATAGAAGGTTGTTGCCTTGATGATTGGCTGATGTATTTTCAACATAGATGATAAATTCCAATTGACGATTGTATCAAAAACCGGAAGGGCAAAATTCCTTCCGGTTTTTTCTAAAAAAATTTTTTCAGGCTGTGACATTTTGCTGTATAACTTGTAGTTATGTGTGAAAGGGGGAAAAAATATGTCGCATATCTCGCAAACACCAACTCCGCCGGAACCCATGGACATCCAGCAAGTCATACAGACCTATCAGCAGCTGATTTATGGGATCGCCCTCACGGGTACTGGCGGAAACCGTGCCGACGCAGAGGATGTTTTTCAGGAGACATTTCTTGCCTATTTTCAGGCAAACAAGACGTTTCAGGAAGAGGAACACCGAAAAGCCTGGCTCATTCGCACCGCCTGCAATCACTGCAAAAAAATCACTGGCAGCTCTTACCGGAAGCGTACCGTGCCGCTGACGGATACCATGCCGCTGCCCGTCCTGTTCTCTCTACCGGAGGACAATCGTTTGTTTGCTGCACTTTGCAGCCTGAAACCAATGTACCGAAATGTTCTTTATCTGCATTATTTTGCGGGATATCGAACAGAAGAAATTGCAGTGTTGCTTGGGAAACGTGCCGGCACCATTCGTATGCAGCTGTTACGGGGCAGAGAACAGCTGCGAACCAAACTGCAAGAAGAGGAGGAACCTGCTTATGAACCAAAAGCAATGCAAACGCATATTTGAACAAATGCAGCCACCGGAAGCAGTGGTGCAGCGGTTACAGCAAAAGATTCGTGCAGAAGAGGAAGCCGTTCCACCCTCTCAGCGGTCTGCCCGACAAACACAAATTGTCCGCTTTACCAAAGCTTCTTCTAAACCACCACGCCCTTCTTGGCGAAGCATCGCAAGCGGTGTAACAGCTGCCGTCCTGCTATTGGGCATCGGTACTGGCATCGGCTACCGTCTGCAAAAAACAGAACCATTTGTGCCCTCTTCGGAATCCACTCCAGATACATGGAGCATGCAGCAAACCACAGCGCAAAAAGAAACCAGTTCCGCTACCATCACCAGTCTGTCTGCCATTTGGGCAAATCAGTCCGATGCAGAAAAATATGATTCCCTGCTCTATAACAACATCATCTGGCGAAAAGCTTCTGCATTGACCGATGAAAGCACACAGCTCGGCAGCATTCTGGGCGAAGGGTCGCTGACAGGCAGTGCCTTCTTAAACGGCAATACAACCATTTCTGAAGAAACAAAACCCATCACCGTCTATGATGTTCCCATTGACGGCTATGCGGAACAATATGCCGTTGCAGTCAAACTGGGCGAAACGTACTACTGTTTTACACGTGCTCTGGAAAATATTACAACCCTCCAAGAACTGCCCATTCTGGAAAGCACCATTTCTTCCGCCAGCTTTTCATTCTTAGACGAAGGCACAGAAAGAACCTATGCAGATATTTCCGTTTCGACCCTGCAACCGCTGTTCACTTTCCTGAAAAACAATGCAAACAGCCTGAATCTCTACACTGGACTGACCATAGAAGCTGCAGAACAGAACACACAAATTGCCGATACATTATCCTGGGAATCTGCCATTTCGCTGGATTCTGCACAGTTCGGCTTTGCCGGAACACTGTATTTTGATGTCAGTGCCGGCATTTGGAAAGCGGATATGATGGATTCCATCTGCTATTTTATCAGTACACCAGATGCACTTTCTACTATGCTGACAGACATTCACCAGAATTGTGAATCTGAGGGCAAAACGGCAGAAGCCTATCCGGCTTTCAACCCCAACGCTTCAGAACCAAACGAAACAACATTGGATATTGCACAAAATGACCTCCTCTATCAGCTTCAAACACAAAATACAGTCTCTTTTCAAGCTGTTTCCGGTGTGATGCACCAGAAATATGCAGACGATACAGAAGACTACAGCAGCACGGTTTCCTTCCAGATGGATTTGATACATGCAACAAAAAATATTCAGCGTGTGATGGATCATCCAATTGCATACAGCATCCCCTCTGAACCAACGGACGGCACCTTGTATGTGCTGCCACGAGAGAAGTTGTCTTTGCAGGAAATCTGGACAGAAAACAAATGGTATACTATTTATCCGGATCTTCAAGCCTATCGGGTCAGTGACGCAGATACCAGTGACTGGAGTACATTGGACAAGATTGTGAATCTCTTTATGGATGGCAACAGCATTTTTAGCAGTGGTATTTTCTATATGCCAAAGGAATTTTCTATTAGTGTACTGAATCATGCAAATATTTTTCTACTTGGCTCTGTCTCTTATCTGGAACGAGATTGCTATATTGTCGCAGTTTGCAACAATGAAGGCACAACAACACGCTATCTGATTGATAAAGAAAATCAAGTCTCTTTGAAAACAGAGACATCTGGTATTGGTTTCGAGAAAATCAACTATTTCAGCAACATTTCCTTTGACGAACAAGCAGAACCTGTTCCAGCAGTAGACGAAGAAAGCCTGCTGAACGGTCTGTCCCCCCTACCGGATTATATCTCCTAAAAAAGAAAAAAATATAGAATAGAAGACAAAAACAAGAAATTTGGGATTTTTCAAAAAAACCGCTGCCGTTCCTGCATGGGAATGACAGCGGTTTTCTATAACATAAATATCTACATAGATGTATGATTGGAATCTGTCGGTGAAAATGTCGATTGTTCCGGTGGTACTGGTGGGATTGGTTGCATTGGCGGTGTCTCCTTCCCATATGTCTGCCCAATTCGATTATAGGCAAAACTGATGCCAAAGCACAGCAGACCACAGAGCAGAAACGCCCCTGCCCACAACAACGGTGTATCATAGGAAAGATCTAATAACAACAGCTTGCACAGGAACACCAGCATTAAAATCAAACTATAAACCCGCAGTCCCTTCTGCCGGAAGAAAAATCCAATCAGCAGCGTTCCAAAGGAAATCAATGTCATCACACCACTGCTGACTGCTGCACTGTTAGAAAAGACACCTGTCAATACAACGCCCAGCAAAGTGGTACGAATTCCTAAATAAACGCCAACTCCATTGTTGCTGCGGTAGTGCTTTAATAAATATGGTACATTCAAAGCAAAAACGAAAACGACAAAACAGGAAAGGAGTATCATCTCCCACGGAATGCCGTCCGGTTGTATGGGGATTCCGAACAGACTGCGGAAAGCGTTCCATAAATATTCTACATCGTCCACAATAGATTTCAGGATGAGCACCAGCAATCCCATCAGCATCAGCATTCCCGTCACACAGGCAGAGACAATTTCCATCCCCCGATGTGGTTTCACATACCGAAAATAGAGCGTCACCAGAATGTCCACGACAACCCAGATACCGTACTGCAAAATAATATCATCCAAAAATTCTACTTTCGATAGCATCGAACCAATGCCAATGAAACATAAAATATAACCCAAATACCCAAAGGCATTGTGTTTTTTATAAATTGCAAGGGCAATCCATACAGCAACCAAAATCAGCCAACCCGGAATTGCCATCGCTGCCGGTGCTGCTTGCAGCAGCAAAAAAGCAATACTGCCAGCAAAACAGGCAATCAGATTTCGCAAAACAGGTTGTTCCTGTTCCCTGTCATATAGCAGGAAAGAACCCAGTACGGCTACGGCTGCAATCAGATTCTGCCCGTTCTCCCAGAAGAAAAAGAGCGTCTTCCCCTGTATCAACAGCAAAAACAGCAAATACAACTCTACAAAAAAGAATCCGATTCCGCTTTGCTCTGCCTCTCGCATTCGGAAACGATACCAGAGCAGCTGTGCCAGCGTGAACAGCAGTAATGCCGCCCCTTCCAGTGCAAACAACCAGATCATTCCAGTTTCCTGTTCTCTTCGGAGAGTGAGATGGAGCAGAAGCGTTAGGACTGGCAAGGCAAAGGCATTGCAAAGCAGCGTGGAGAGATTTGGAACAATCCCCGTTCTTCGGTCTGCAAATTGATACAGACAAGACACAAATACAAAAAAGAGAAAAATCAAACTGGTTTGCAGCAAACTGATGTCCCGAAACGCAAACAACAGTGAAAGGAAAATTCCACACTGACCAATCAGCCGGAACAACGGCACGCCCTTTCTGGAAATCCAGAGTACCAACACTGCCCAGAGCAGCAGCATCCCGTACATCGCCCATTTCCCAATCACGGAAAAATACCAGTAACTCAAAAAAATAGAGAGGTACAAAATCCCAGCTCCGCATCCGGCAACACTTAAAAAGAAATAGCGATAGGACTTTTTGGCAATGCCGTACAATCCGATGGCGGAAACGGCAATCCCGATAATATACAGACCAACTGCCTGCATCCATCCCGGCAAAAATGCATAGCCGATGAGAATCGCTGCAAATACGAACACAGATGCCAGAATGCCCATGACGGTGCGTCCGAATTTCTGTTCCATGTCCATTGACTTTGCCGACTGTGGAGGAGCTGGCGACACATACGGCGGTGGTACAGTTTGAAACGGCGAAACCTGCGGTGGGATAGATGGCTGCGGCGGTCTGTTTGGCATAGCTGTAACCTGCGGAGAAGCCGATGATACAGGCGGCGTTTGGTTCTGCGTTGTGTTTGCTGCTTCTTTTTCCTGCAATGCCTGCTCTAACTGTACAATGCGTTTCTCCAATTGATGGATTTTTTCTTCTTCCGAAGACACTGGTCATCCCTCCTATCTCGTTTTGAAAAAGTATAACACAGAATCCTTGGAATGTCAAATTTCTGAAACAATTCTACAAACCGGCTGTTATTTCTCCAAACAGCACCAATCGTTGTCCAAAACCGCATTGCTTCTGAAAAAAATATGCGTTCTTTTCAAATAGGACTTGAAAAAATAGAAAAAATCCGCTATACTATAATAGTGAATTGCTGACATGGTATCCCCTGTGTCAAAGAACAAGAGAAAGGACATAACAGGGAAATGGGTGAAATTCTTGTAACAGGCGGTGCAGGGTTCATTGGAACACATACCTGTATTGCACTCTTACAGGCTGGCTATTCAGTGGTGATTCTGGATAACCTCTGCAATGCCAAACAGGAAAGTATCCTGCACGTACAGGAAATTACAGGCACCTCGATTCCGTTTTATCAGATGGATATACGGGATGCTGACGGTCTGCGAACGCTCTTCCAGACGCACCATATCTCAGCCGTGCTGCATTTTGCCGGTCTGAAAGCCGTTGGAGAATCGGTACAGCAGCCGCTGCGGTATTATCAAAACAATGTTGGCGGTATGATGCAGCTGCTACAGGTCATGCAGGAGACAGCCTGCCGGACGCTGATTTTTTCCTCCTCTGCAACGGTATATGGGACACAGCACACCGCCCCCTATGCAGAGACGCTGATGCCACTCTCTGCCAGTAACCCCTATGGGGAAACAAAAATCATCAGCGAACAGCTCTTACAGTCACTCTGTCAGGCAGATGCCAGCTGGCATGTCACAGCACTGCGTTACTTCAATCCCATCGGTGCACATGAAAGCGGCCTGCTCGGCGAATCACCGCACGGCATTCCGAGCAACATTGTGCCCTATCTGGCACTGGTAGCAAGCGGTCAGCTGCCGTTCTTTCGGGTATACGGCAACGATTACGATACGCCGGACGGCACAGGGATTCGGGATTATGTCCATGTTATGGACTTGGCAGAAGGACATGTTTCCGCCTTACAATACGGATTGCAGCACAGCGGTTTCTCTGTCTTTAATCTCGGTACTGGAAACGGCAGCAGCGTGTTAGAGCTGGTAAACACCTATGCAGCCGTCAGTGGCAAAGAAATCCCCATCCAGATTTGCCCCAGACGTGCCGGTGACGTTGCAGTGTCTTATGCAAATGTCACAAAGGCAAAAGCCGTACTGGGCTGGACTGCCAAACGCAGTTTACAGCAAATGTGTGCAGACAGTTGGCGGTTTATACAGAAACAAAAAGAGAAAGGAGCAATCATATGATTGAAAATATCCACTACGAAGAGGCATTGAATAATATTTTGATTGTGGTCATTGCAGCAGCAGTGGTACTGGTACTGGTCATGCTGCTTGGCTCCAAAAAGAGCCGTTTCCGGAAAAAGCTGAGTACGTTTTTTGCGGATGATACCGTTGGCACAGCAAAGTACCCAATGGAATTCAATCGGGAATACTACATCACCGGTGAAAAGAATATGCGGAAACCGGCAAAGACAAAGGGTCCGACCCGCACCGAAATGGTGATGCTGGTACAAAAGGTAGACGAACGGCGTCGTACCATTGACCCGAACGGCACTTCAAAATTGTACAACGAATACTACGAATTGATTTTTAAGACCAGAAAAGGGGAAATTTTACATATCGTCACCACTAAGGTGGTCTATAAGGAAGTCCCCTTCAATCAGCAGGGTTCTCTGACATTCCGGGGCGAACAGTTTGTCAAGTTCAAATATCTCGGCGGAGAAATCACAGAGGCAAAAACGCATTATAATGCGGAAGTCATCAACAAGTAACCAGAATGCATCGAAAAAAGCGTCCACTCCCAATGACAGGAGCGGACGCTTTTTTCGTTTATGCTCATAAAATGCTTTTTAAATTTTTACGATTTCCCATAAAATTTCAGAAAGAATTCCCGAAACATATCCGGAATATATTCATAGTGGTTTGCTCCGTCATAAATCCTACATTCCGCTGTTGTCACGCTGTGTTCTTCTAAGCGTTGCATGAAATGAGAAATGCCCTCCAGTGTAGAGTCATTCTCACCATAATATTCTGCATAATCGGCATCTTCCTCTTCTCCACCGCACACATAAAGCGTTTTGTTGAATGTAGCATTTCGGTCAAAGTAACCATATTCGGATTGATACGCAGGTGGGTTATCCTCATTTGGCAGGAAATACGGCGACCAGAAAGCAGAACTGCCAATGATATAATACTGAAACGGCTGATTTTCAAACAAGTCTGAATGGCATACCGCATAATGTGTAAACACACCGCCAAGAGAATGCCCGTACAATCCAGATTGAGAAACATCAATTGAATAGCATTCACTCAAATATGGCATCAGGTTGTCTGTAATAAAATTCAAAAACAAGTCTTTTTTCTCACAAAAATAAATCGCCCTTACAGCATTATCCGTTCCGTCTAATTCAAAATCGTACCCAATGCTCACAAGAATGACATCTTCTGCTTCCTCGTTTTTCATCATATTCCAGAGGGCAGGATGGTCACCGAACCGCCACACACCGTCGGTCATGACAAACATGGGATAGGTTTGGGACGCATCGAAATCAGGGGGCAATGTCACATGGACAAGAAAGGTCGTGTCCAATTCCTCATCATAAATGGAAATCTCACTGACAGAATCCTGGATTTCTGTCACCTCATCAGAATCAAATTCCCAGTTGCTTTTGAAATCAGACTCGCCAGTATGATTTTTAGCAGGCTCGTCCAAAATTTCATAGGTATCATTTATAACACTGTTGAAAATAATCAGCATATCTTCATAGAGCTGATCAGCCTCAGCCTGTGTTGTATAGCCGTCCTCAGCCTCCTTATCGACATAGTCCCTATACCAGATACTGAATTCTTCAAAGGTGCTGAAGTGAAACTCCTCCGGTTCAGTTGCTGTTAATTCTCCGTCCACAGAGATACTATCATCTACATAATATGTAATCTCACCGCCGTCATAGTCATAGGTTGGCATAAATCCGGTGTAGTATCTGCCATCGATAACAACTCCGGCAATAGAAGTGAACGCATTTGAACTGTAAAAATCAATTTTCTCCTGATATTCCTCCTCGCTAAACATATCCTTATTTTCTTCAGTCCATTTCAGATAATCCTGATTGTTCCAAAGCTCCACCTCAACAATATGATTATCGCTATTAGATACTTCTGCATTGTTTTCATCGTCAAGCAGTGTTAGTTTCCCCACAGAAACACTATTTCGCTCCTGTTCCGACATCTTATTTTGGAGTTGCCCTGCGATTGCTTCTACTTGTGCCTGTTCTTCTGTCACAGAAGTTCCTTCCGATGCTTGCCTCGTATCAGCACTTTGACAAGCAGAAAAGCTCATCATGCAGCAAGCTGCCAGCCACGCTGTAAAAAATTTTTTCATGATAAAAACCTCCGTTTTTGATATTGCCCCCTCTTTTTTCTT
>JAEDGE010000072.1 GCA_016297675.1 Oscillospiraceae bacterium | reverse complement strand
GCTTGCCCCCCTTGCATCCCCCTCGCCAAGCTGAGCCAGCTTGACCGCAGTCGCCATTCGGCGGATGACACTTGTCCAAATATGTGCCGTTTCCTAAAAACAACGCCTTATGATTCTATCTTTTCAATCTGTGTTCCTTGCCGTGTTTCCTTGACCCGATAGCCCATCGCTGCAATCGCATCCCGCAGCCGGTCTGCCTCCGCAAAATCCTTTGCTTTTCTGGCAGCTGCCCGTGCGGCTACCAACTCCTGCACTTCTGCCGGAATGGTATCTTCCTGTTTCCGCTGATATAAAATCCCCAGTACGCCCGTCAGCGTATCAAACAGCTTTGCACCGGCTTCCAACTGACCCTTTGTCGTTGTTGCATCCGCACTCATCCGGTTCAAATCTCTTGCCAGTTCAAACAGTGCAGTGATCCCATCTGCGGTGTTCAAATCATCATCCATCGCTGTGATAAACTGCTGCTCTCTCTGTGCAAATACTGCCTTTGCCTCTTCCGTGCAGTCCCCAGCCGGAGCCGCCGCCATTGCCCGATCCAACGTGTCCCGACAGGTATACAGCCGTTCCAGAGAAGCCTTGCAAGCGTCCAGCAATTCCTTACAATAGTTAATCGGGCTGCGGTAATGTGCCTGAATCATCATATACCGAATGACCTCATAGCCATACTGCTCTGCCACTTCTCTGACAGTAAAGAAGTTGCCGAGCGATTTTGACATTTTCTTGTTGTCAATGTTGATGTAACCGTTATGCATCCAATAGTGCGAAAATGTCTTTCCGGTTGCTGCTTCACTCTGGGCAATTTCATTTTCATGGTGCGGAAAAATCAAATCCTGTCCGCCGCAGTGCAAATCCAATGTTTCCCCGAGATAATGACTGGACATGGCAGAACATTCGATATGCCAGCCCGGACGGCCGTTCCCCCACGGAGATTCCCAGTATGGTTCTCCCGGCTTTGCCGCTTTCCAGACAGCAAAATCCAGCGGGCTCTCCTTTTGGTCGTTGACGTCAATTCTTGCACCTGCCTGCAATTCTTCCATTGGTTGACCGGATAGTTTCCCATATTCTGAAAAAGACGCTGTACGGAAATAGACATCTCCGTTGGACTCGTAGGCATGCCCACCGTCCACCAGTTTTTTCACCAGATCAATAATCAAATCCATATTTTCAGTGACTTTCGGATGTACATCTGCATCCATGACGTTCAAACCGTGTGCATCCTTCTTGTATTCCTGAATATAGCGTTCTGAAAGCTCCGCCGACGGAATGCCCTGTTCATTCGCACGGCGGATGATTTTATCATCTACATCGGTAAAATTCTGCACATAGGTGACTTCATACCCTCGGTACTGCAAATACCGCCGCAAAACATCAAAGGCACAAATCGGACGGGCATTCCCGATATGAATATAGTTATAGACGGTCGGTCCGCAGGCATAAATGCGGACATGGTTCGGTTCGATGGGAATCAGTTCCTCTTTTTTTCGGGTCAATGTGTTATAGATCTGCATATGGTTTCGAGTTCCTTTCTATCAGTCTGTTTCTATCTGCGTGTGCCTGTCTTGCCGAACGGAAAACAGGCACACGGGATTCCATGATATGTTTTTTAACGTGAGTTCGATGAAAATACATTTTTGGATTTCTTAGAGAAACCTTTTCCGAACCATCCGGCAGATTCGCTACGCTGTCTGCCTGTGTCCGCTGTCCGCCCTGTTCTGTACCTCAATTTGCAGTCTGACTGCACTGAATTTCTGTATTTCATATCGTTTTGTTTTATTAGAAGGCGGACAGCGGTATCTTGTTTTTCATTCGACAACTTGTTCCAACTCGTTCGCTTTGCAAGGGTGGCAGCTTGCCCCCCTTGCATCCCCCTCGCCAAGCTGAGCCAGCTTGACCGCAGTTCGCCGTTCGGCGGATAAAACTTGTTCATCGAACTCACGTTTTTATTTTGCTTCATGCTCCTCTAAAGCAGTGATTTCCTGCTGTAGAGCCGTGACACAACTTTTCAGGGCGTTGATATCCTGCAAATTCAAATCCGGACAGTGCACCTGATCCAATTCTTCAATGACTTTTTTTCCAGCACAGCGTGCCACTCTTGCCGGAACGCCGACAGCAGTACAGTCATCCGGTATGGGTTTCAATACCACCGCATTGGCAGCAATTTTTACATTGTTTCCAATGGTAATCGGTCCAAGCACCTTGGCACCTGCTCCTACCATGACATTATCGCCGAGCGTTGGATGTCGTTTTCCCTTATCCTTTCCTGTACCGCCGAGTGTGACCCCCTGATACAGCAGACAATTTTCCCCAATCTCCGTAGTTTCGCCAATGACAACGCCCATCCCGTGGTCGATGAACAGTCCTTTGCCAATTTTCGCACCCGGATGGATTTCAATACCAGTGCGGTGTCTGGCTCTCTGGGAAATGATACGGGCAATGGTAAAAAAACCATGCTCATAGAACCAATGGGCTTTCCGATAGCTTCGCACGGCTTTCAATCCGGAATACGTCAGCAAAATTTCCAGCGTACTGCGAGCAGCCGGATCTTTTTGTTTTACAATCGCAATATCTTCTTTTAATGTTCGGAACAAGGCAATCCCTTCCTTTCAGTTTCAAGGTCAATATACAAAAAAACCTCTGCTGGATACCAATTGTATCCATGCAGAGGTGGTCAGGAAGCACCACGGTTCCACTCTGATTTTTCACTCAAAAACCCGTAACGAGGGCAAACGGAATTGGATACTATGCAGAATCGTCAAATATTCTGCTGTTCCCCGCATCAACTAACAGTGGCACTTCGCAGCGATTGGATATGCCGTCACACCACCCCGGCACTCTCTGTCATCTCAAATGGCTGTTACTCTTACTGCTGCGTTTTTCGCTTTTATATTGCAGATGGAAGCATCCGCATTCTTCTTTATTATACGCAAATTTTCTGCATTTGTCAATGCTGTTTTTGGGATTTTCACGGAAATCCATTTTCGGATTTCTTTGGGAAAACTTTTCTGAACCGTCCGGCAGATTCGCTACGCAGTTTGCCTGCGACAAGTCCATACGCAACTCTTCTAAATTCGCTCAGCATGCCCTTCTCTTTGCAATCGTACTGCCCAGCACAGCTGCCAAGCCTAACACCAACAGCACAATGCCTGCTATCAGCCCCACTCTGGTACAATAATATAACACCCCTGTGAACGCTGCATAAACCGCAGGTACTTTGATTGCCAGACCGCTGAAATAAGACGTTGCCAATACCCAAGCTGTCGGCACGGTCAAAAACACCCCATTGATCAGCAAGGCACAGCCTGGAAAATAAAATTTTCCCCATTCTCCCTTTCGTTCCAGCAGCACCAAAATAACAAGCAGCAACACACTCAAAATGCCGCAGCCACCGCATAACAACCACAAATAGGTCTGCTTACCGGTGAATTTCTGCAAAATATTCGCATTCTGCATGGTGGTAAAATGATAAACGTCCAACTGTGCGGTCAGCTCTGCTCTTGCTTTCTCAATGGTTTCCTGCAATTTTTCTTCATAAACAGCATCCTTTGGATAGTTTATTTCTTCTGCATAGTCGGAAAAGAACTGCGTCAAAGCTGCCTCTAAATCTGTCATATCCAGCTCATATGCAAGCTTGCTCCCATTCAAAATCTCGTATTCTGCTGTCACCTGCTCTTCCAGCCGGTCTGCAATCCAGTCTTCTGTTACAACGTTCAGATATGTTTCCGGCGGAATGGCAGTCGTTTGATATTGGGCAGTAAAATAACTTTCCACGCTGTCATAAACCTTTTCTGCTACATTCTGCTTTTCAATCTGTGTGATACAAATCTGCGGTGAGGAGAGCAAATAGCCTGCATAACCGCTGATCAGCGTCCCCAGTACCGTAAACGTCAGCAGAATCGTCAGCAGCACACGCAATAGTAAGCGTCTTCCAAATCCATCTGTCATTGTGCTGCCTCCTCATCGACATAAAATTCTGTATCGGTACAGTCACAGACCACACCAATTCTGGTACTCGAAGAACCGAATACCTGCATTTCACAGGTGTAAAGTGTCAGCTGTTCTGAATCGGTCGGCAAAATATACTGCTTATCAGTATTTTCAAACTGAATATTTTTCTGTACTACATAAGTAAACCGCCCGTAATTGGTATATAAGGTCAGGACATCCCCTGTTTGCAGTTCATCCAGCCGATTAAAAAATGTATTGACATGGGCACTGATTACCACATTACCGCCTGCACCAGCAATCGAAGAGGCAGTCGTCTGACAAGCTCCCAGTTCCAACAGTTCGTCTGTTGTCCCCCAATACACTGGTACATAAAGGTCAATGGCATCACATGCCAGCACGCCATACTGTTCCCCGAAGGTCGAATAGACCGGCTCTCCAGCCTGAGAAACTTTGCCGCTGTAGGTAGTGGTAATGTCATTCTGGACAATCTCCAGACCATCTGCACCACTGGACGGTGTCTGTTTCAGATCATCCATAAAGGCAATCTGCAAATAAGTATGTAATTTTTCATATGGACGAATCCCACAGACTAAAATAATTGCCGCACAAAGCAGCAATGTCACCACTGGCAATATCAAAGGCATCGCCAATGGTAACGCAGTCGGAGATTCTTTTTCTACAGATTTTTTCTTCATGCTTCATCCTCATTCCGTTTTTTTCTGCCAGCAAAAAAGACGAGAGCTGCCATTCCGCTCACACCGCAGCCAGCCATCAGGGCTGCAACAGCAATTGGCAGTGTATAGGATTTCCCCGTTTCTTCCACCGTAACTCCCATCGCAGAAACATCAATCAGCTTGCCGTTTTGATCTCTTGCACTCACGACTACTGTATCATTGGTCATCTCATCGACTGTGAAATGTAAGCCCAGCGAATCGCCTACCCCTAAAAATTCATTTAATACATTTGCCTTATCATCCAACGGCAGCTGCTTAATGAAGCTATTTCGCTCTTCCGACGTTAAATTCGAGAGATAGTCGCTGCGTTCTTCTGCCGGCATTTGATTGACATAATCAATTTTTTCATCCAGTGTCATGTCTACAAAGCTCTTTGTTGTGGTAACGGTTTGGCTGCCAGAATTCTGCGGTGCTTGTGTCGTAACTGCCGGCTGATTCGCACCAGAGCCATTGTTTGAACCGGATGGTGTGGTGGTAGAATTCCCCCCACCAGAAGACGGCTTCTCCACACCAAAATAATCATACAACAAATCATCAACTCTGCCCTGGTAGGAATAAATCGCAGCAACTGCCTGATCACACTGTTCCGAAGTGTAATTACCGCCGCCGTACATAGCGATTCCCTCCTGAACATACTGTGACGGAATGCCGACTGCATACGCTGCCGCAATGACATCATCTACCGTAGCGGCAGAGGCAGGAACCGTTGCACCTGCTCCCAATAGAACCATGCTGCAAAGAACCGCACAAACCTTTCTCCCTGTTTTTTTCATGAATGTTCCCTCCTGACCTATTTTCCTGTTGAAATTCTATTTTCTGTCACGGATTTCGCTCTTCCGTTTGGATAGGACAACAACATTATAGCATTCCTATGCGGTTCTGTCAATGAAAACTGTGTGAAAATGCAGAATTTGGATGTTTGATGCAGAACCAAAAACGATATCCGCTTTACTTTGTTTCTACTGTCACGGTATAAACTCCGTCTTTTTGTTCGCCGATGGTAATACGCAGCCCAGTATCCACACTTTCAGCCCCATTATCATCATACCAGCCAAATCCTGCGGTCGTATCATCAATCACATCGCCGGTTGTAAAGAATTCACCGCCATCAATACTTGCCAGAAGCTGCATGGCGAATCAGATAGGCACAGTTTTCCTCCGTTTCTGTGAAATCTTCCCATACATCCATGGATTCTGCCTGCACCGGAATCGAAAAGGGTAATATCACACATAGTATTGTCAATAGAAATGCTAACATAACCGCTTGTATTTTTCTCACAAAAATCATCCTTTCTAGGGAAACAAGAGGTATAAAGAGAGTGGACACACCATTTTAGCATGTCCACCTCTCATCACTTCACTTGCACTTATAAGTGCATTACATTCATTCCAGAGTTACTTGTTCCGGCAGTTCTGTAATCAGCATGATAACAAAACTAATCAATGCATTTCCATCCGCTTCATCAACGGTAGGCGTACCATCCTGATAGCAGTTTGCATTCCGCATTGCCTGTTCACCCAGCTCCATCTGTCCAGCCAGATACTTATTCATGCAAATCGCATCTGTCAGGTCAACCTTACCATCTACGTTTACGTCACCAATCAGATCGTCATTACCTGGCTCTACTGTAACGATGGGAGTCGTATCGCTTGTAGTCGTAACAACGTCACTCGTAGTGGTCGTAGTCTCACCGGTTTCTGTTGTTGTTTCTACTGTTGTAGTGGTTTCACCAGTTTCTGTTGTTGTTTCTGTTGTTGTAGTGGTTTCACCAGTTTCTGTTGTAGTTGTCGTCGTCGTGGTAGTAGTAGTCGGCTTCGGGTCTACGCTTCCAGCAGCAGACTGCATATAAACAATCCCGCAGCCAACCGTAGACATGTAAACCGTACCGAATTCATTCATATCCCCAACGAGGAAGTTGCCGTTACCAGTACCGCCATAGAGATGCTCCGAATTGATCAGAACCCATGTCTTGCCCGCATCGGTCGAACGATAAACACCCTCCACGTCGCTTTCCTGCGGCTTTCCGTACATATAAAGCGTATTGACACCGCCTGCTTCTTCCGGTGCACCATAACCAATGGTCTTGCAGTAGAAGACGCTGTCTAACTTTTCGACATTCTTTCCGTAATCGGTTACATGGTACGCACCGTACCAGCCGGCACCAAGTACCATTTCGCCTTCACCAAGGTAACCAATACGGTTTGCAACATCGCACTCATCATACATGCAGATATCTTGAGAAGTAAAGGTTGCACCATAATCATCACTTACCATAAAAACATAGTGAGCATCTTCAAAATCTGGCTTTGGCTTGCTGTAGAAATAGTACGAATTGTACTGTGCCGTATATCCATAAACATACTGCGGATTCTCTGCATCCACCTGTAAAAATAGTTCCTTGCTGCCCTTTGTTCCAGAACATTCCTTCCAGGTTGCACCGAAGTCATCCGTATATGCTGCTTTTCCATCTGTCGTGCGGAAGATACGATATGAACCATCTTCCAGCTGCGTAATTGCTGCTTTACCGCCGGAATAGTTGCAGCCTGGCAGTTCTGTCCAGTTATCGCCGCCGTCCAGCGTATAGTAACAAGTATTGTTACTTTCTGATGCACGCACCATAACCAGCGGATTAGCCGGACAATATGCAATTGCCTTGGTGCTGCCGATGGTCGGTCTATTCTGAACCGTTTCTTCCTTGCTGATATGTTCAAAGCCATCGTAGTCTCCAATTGCGGAATAAGGATTGCCGCCCGGTACACTGACCATATCCAGTGCTACTACTTCTTCAATGCCCTTCGGATCAAAGTAGAACTGCGGCAGCTCTGCCCAGATATCATCGCAGGCAAATACACCGTTACCGGATGTTACTAAAACCTTGTCAGGATTTTCTGGATCCATTACAATTGCACCGCTCCAGTGTACTGCAAAGCCATCGATCCAACTATAACCATTTGTATCCAAATAATCTGCGGACTTTGTGCCCCATGCACCTTCTCCAGAACAGCCGTGCTGCATAGTATACCAAGTCTTACCTCCGTCTTCTGAACGGAAAATCAGGTCACCATTTGGCACTTTGCTCCAATCTTCCCCAACATCATGGGAAAGCTGTGACCACCAAAGACCGCAAGAAGTCGCTACCAGTTTATTGGCATCATTTTTATCACTAACAACCGCACCAATTGCCGCATTCTGTCCCTTTGGTCTTGGGCTGATGTCTGTTACTGTATTGTTTGTAACATCATATCGGTAAGCACCACCGTTAGAGCCATCAAAAGCCAGTCCTGCCACATAAGTAATCAACAGGTTGCCGTCTGCATCTACATTGATACGGGATGGGAAACAATCTGTCGGAAGTTCTTCGCTCAACGGCTGGAAATCATCGCTGCCTACATCGGCAACGTGTACATTGGTAACGCCCTTAACAGAAGTAGCAACATAAACCTTTCCGTTCTGAATCTGCACTGCTGCGACACCATTTGCATTTTTATCATATGCTTCCGCAGTTGACAGTACTTTGTGTTCTGTCCAAGACGGCCAGTTAATTTCATAGGTAAACAAACCCAAATCGCCATAGCCCTTTACCGATTTCCAAGTATCACCGCCGTCTTCACTCATAATTAAACCGGAATTGCCGGCAGTGGCATCACCGCCGCAATAAATGATATTCGGGTTATCCGGATCGACTGCAATGGCTTCACCGCACTGTCTGCCATAACCATTGCCGTGTACCTGAATCAAATCAGTTACGTCAATCTGGTCAAAGGTTTCGCCGCCATCACGAGAACGGAAAATTGCTGTTCTGGCATCACTGAAATAACCGCAACCGCAGAGCAGATAGATAGTATTATCATCCGTCGGGTCAATGCACATTGCATCTATGCTCAGGAAACCACGTTCGGTTTCATCCAGATCATCCATCAGCTGTACCCATTCTTTTTTCTCATAGTCATACCGATACGCACCGCCAACGTCTGTACGAGCATACATAGCATTTTTTCCGGTTACAATGCCGGAAACAAAACCACCGCCGCCAATGCCGAGTGTGCCAACTTTCGTCTGGTCTGCAATGCTTTCCGATGCCACAGCTGTCAGCGTGGAACTGCTCAACAGATTGGATACAGCAAGGCTGCTGCACAGAACTGCACCGGCAGAAACAGCAGCTACAATTTTTTTCATGGTTTTCTTCATGTAAAAATCCTCTCTTTCTTTTCAAAACGTCCATGTCTTCCTTTTTCTGCATACCATAAAAAAGGGGCATGCTTCTAAAAACAGTATACCACTTTTTATAAAAAAATGCAACTGCTGTACGACATTTTTTCCATATTTTTATGCAATCTGCTGAATTTCACCGCTCTATTCTTGCAAAAAGTGCACAAAAATCGGAAAATCCGCTGTTTTCCACCGTTGAAATTTGTGCAAAATAACAAATGACAAGCGTCCCCCCAATATGTTATAATAAATAGGATACCATAATCACTCCAGCCGATTCCATATACTGGAGCACAAGAAAGAAACACACTGTTTTCATATAACAGGAGGGAAAACGGATGGCAAAAGCAGAAGAAACAAAACGAAATCATGCACCGGCTTCCGATTTAGATGATGACATCTTTGCGATTTTGAATAGCAGTCGTCCAACGTATCCAGGCGGCGGACCGAATGTGCAGCAGCCAGCTACGAAGCTGAACCGCAGTCACGTTTCCGGTACACAACCGGCACAACGCCCGGTACAGCGTACAGTGGCTTCTCGTCCGGCTCCGGCAGAACAACCGGCACAGCGTACAACGGCTTCTCGTCCGGCTCCGGCAGAACAACCGGCACAGCGTACAACGGCTTCTCGTCCG
>JAEDGE010000286.1 GCA_016297675.1 Oscillospiraceae bacterium | reverse complement strand
GAAGAACTGGCACATGTTGAAATGGTTTCTGCCATTCTATATCAGTTGACAAGAAATATGACACCAGAGCAAATTTTAGCAGATGGTTATGCAGAATATTTTGTAGATCATACAGCTGGTATTTATCCGCAGGGGGCATCTGGTATGCCGTTTACAGCGGCATATTTCCAGTCAAAGGGTGATCCGATTACGGATTTAACGGAGGATCTGGCTGCAGAGCAAAAAGCACGCACCACCTATGAAAATATCCTGCGGCTGTGTGATGATCCGGATGTACGGGATCCAATTCAGTTCCTGCGGCAGCGGGAAATCGTTCACTTCCAGCGATTCGGCGAAGCCATGCGGCAGGTGCAGGATGAGCTGAACAGCAAGAACTTCTATTGTTGCAATCCGGCATTTGATAAGGATTGTGGGAAGAAAAAGAAGTAAACAAAAAATATGATGAAAAACCCACTGCCGGTGAAATATGCATCGACAGTGGGTCATTTTTGAGAATATAAAATTTTGATGTTCAATAAAATAAAAACATCAATAAATCCCAGAACATATGCAGCCCAATGGGCAGGAGCAGGTTTTTTGTCTTGAGAAAGGAAAGACTGAATATTACGCTCAGAACAAGAAGACAGACAAATCCCAAGCTGGTAAAGTTGCTGATAAATGCCCCGTCCATGATCCATTTTGGAAAATGAATCATCAGAAATAAAACTGCATTTGCCCCAATTGCCAGCCATTTGTGCTGGTCGGAGTAGGTTACGTTCAACAGCCATCCACGAAAGACCATTTCCTCTGTGATGCCGACAAACAGCACCGTGATGACAGAATCTATCCCAAAGGTAGGTTGGATGTGCAGCCCACCGTGCAGTCTGTATGCACCTACCAAAAGATAGATGGCAAACAGTGCGAATGCCGTCAGCCACGGCAGACAGCTGCGGTTGAGACGAAATAATTCCTGCGGTTTCACTACCGCATCATCTGCAAATTTTTTCAGCAGACAGTATGCCGGTAGAGTCCAGACGAGATTTTTCAGGATACCGCTTCTCACAAAAGAAGAAAGCCAGACAGAAGAAATATGTGCTGTAAGCCAGGGCTTTAGCAGAATCGTATAGGCTGTCCAGACCGCAAAAAAGAGGAGCAGATAAGGCAGCAGAATAGCAACCTTTTGTTGTTTTGTGTGCATGATTTTGTCCTTGTGTTATTTCTGTTGCTGCTTGAGTAAATCCCGGATTTCTGTCAGCAGAGCAATATCGGGAGCCACTTTTGCTGGCTCTTCTTTCTTTTCTTCTTCTTTTTTCTTGAAATTCCGCATAGCATTAAATGCTTTCACAATCAGGAAGACACAGAATGCCGTAATCAAGAAGGTGATCACAGCGGATAAAAATGCACCGATATTGATGTACGGATGATTGCCCCACGGAATGTGGAAGCCCAAATCCTGAAAGTTGACACCGGCAATGATTGCACCAACCAACGGCATTAAAATATTGTCAACCAGTGCATTGACAATTGCGGTAAATGCACTGCCGACAACAACGCCGACTGCCATATCGAGTACATTCCCTTTTGCAATAAATTCTTTGAACTCTCCCAAAAAACGGGAAATAAAGTTCTTTTTTTCCTGTGGTTCTTTTGTTTCCGTAGCCATGTTTGAATCCTTTCTATTCCGTTGCAGTATGGTCGAAATGACGAAATTTCACAAACAGAATGTCACATTTTTTATGATTATAGCATATTTTCTGACGGCTGTCAATTGGATTTTGTGAATTTTCACGGAAATCAATTTTCGGATTTCTTTTGGAAAACTTGTCCGAATCGTCCGGCAGATTCGCTACGCTGTCTGCCTGTGACCGCTGTCCGCCCTGTTCTGTATCTAAATTTGCAGTCTAACTACACTAAATTTCTGCATTTCGTACCGTTTTGTTTTTTCAGATGGCGGACAGCGGTATCTTATTTCTCATCCATTGACCGATTCCAACTCGTTTGCTTTGCAAGGGTGGCAGCTTGC
>JAEDGE010000285.1 GCA_016297675.1 Oscillospiraceae bacterium | reverse complement strand
TTACATTTTTTAGTGTATTGACAAAATTGCTGTAATATGATAGGATCATAATAGAATATTTGTACAAGGAGCCTTGCTGTTCGGAGCAGGGTTTAAAAAGTTAGGAGAGAATGATCCATGAAATCGACCACAATCCATCGTCTTGTTATTTGTTTGGTTGCTATGGTAATGGGAATACAAATTGGCATCGTTCCAACAAATGCCGTCAGCTATACAACAGGCGATGTAAATGGAGATGGTTCTATTACTGTAGAGGATGCCTGTTTGGTGCTGGAAGATTACGCAAGACGTTCGGCAGGGCTTTCTTCTTATCTGTACACAGAACAGGAAATCATAGCAGATGTGAATGGGGATGAGCAAATTGCTGTGGAAGATGCGGTCTATATTTTGCAGTATTATGCACAGCAGTCTGCCGGTTTACAACCGGATTGGAAAGAACTGACGATGTCGGCAGAAGAAAGAAAGGCATGGACGTATTCTAAAACGGTTTTAGAATTGATGAATCAGCAAAGAGCCACAAATGGTGTACAAGCACTCCAAACAGATGATTTGTTGTATCAGGCAGCAATGATACGGGCAAAAGAACTGGAGCAAAGTTTTTCTCATGCTCGTCCCAATGGAGAAGATCCCTTCACCGTGCTGGATGCATATGAAATTTCTTATTATGCTGCTGGAGAAAATATTGCGAAGGGATATGCAACGCCAGAATCTGTGATGAATGCGTGGATGAATTCCAAAGGACATCGTGCGAATATTTTGGACAGCGATTTTCAGTCGGCAGCCGTTGGGGTTTATCAGAATGCGAGCGGAACATATTATTGGTCTATTTTCTTTATTGGGTAAGAGAAACCATCATGCACCCTCTCTGTCATTCCTGCATATAGTATGTATGAGGAATATGCAGAGGGGGATTTTCTATGCCCACAATCAGTCTATGTATGGTTGTTCAGAATGAAGAAGCAGTTTTGGAACGCTGTCTGCAATCGGCATCTCCCTTGGTGGAGGAAATCATTCTTGTGGATATTGGTTCGACCGATCATACGAAGGAGATTGCAGCAAGGTTTACAGAGAAAATTTACGACTTCACATGGCAGGAGGATATTTCCGCAGCACGAAATTTTGCTTTTTCCAAGGGCACTTGTGACTACCTCTTTTGGCTGGATGCCGCTGATGTGATTTCACGGGAAAATCAGACCTTATTCTTGCAGCGAAAGTCTTCGTTCACAGCAGATATGATTTTTTTACTTTCACAAGATGCACAGCATACGTCTTCCATTCCATGCTATCAGGAACGATTGGTGCGGCGAACGGCTGGATTTTGCTGGGAAGGGGCAGTTCATGCGATACTTTCTCCACATGGAACGATACAAAGAGAGGAAATTGTCATCTGGCATCAGAAACAGTTGGGATATAGGCAGACTGTTTCGTCAAGAGAATCCTATTGCTATGCGAGAAAATTGATGGAGCGTGCTGCTTATCAGGCTGCTATTACTGCTTTTTCACGCTTTTTAGAAGAGGGAAAAGGAGCGGCGGCGGATTGTGTAGAGGCATGTCTTTGTCGTGCAGATTGTTATATTGCATTACAGAAACCAGAAGCAGCGATACAGAGTGTGTTTCAAAGTTTTCAGTATGCATTGCCTACGGCTGCGGCTTGTTTTCGTATTGGGCAGTATTTTGAGGGAAAGAAGCAATTGGAAATTGCTGATTTCTGGGGAAAATTAGAAGTACACTGTGGAGTATTGTTCCAAAATGAAAAAGAAATATAGTTGTATAAAGCGAAACTGGATGAATCAGTTTTAATGTGAGTTCGATGATGATTCAGAAAGAGTTTCCCCAAGAAATCAAAAAATATATTTTCATCGAACTTACATAATTTTATATTCTGTATATGACGACAATCAAATAGATTTGCTATTGCTGTACACATATCAGAACATTAGATTTTCAAGAACTATTTTTATGAAAAAACCGCACTATGACATAGAAATATGTCTGGTGCGGTTTCTA
>JAEDGE010000071.1 GCA_016297675.1 Oscillospiraceae bacterium | reverse complement strand
ACACCTGCCAGCAATCCGCATGCCTCATTGGGCAACTCTTTTTTTGCATGTGCCAGCATCTTTTCATAGTCTGCTTTTTTCAGCGTAATCATAAACCTACCCCGTCACATTCTGCCTGTTCGTAATCAATCAGTTCTGTAATGGTTGGATGCTTGCCGCAAACCGGACAATTTTCGGTATGCTGTGGCAGCTTTACCTTTCGGAATTCCATTTTCAATGCATCATAGGTGAGCAGATAACCGGTCAGCAAATCGCCCACACCAATAATATATTTAATGGCTTCCATTGCCTGCAAGCTTCCAATGACACCGCCCATGGCACCAACAACACCAGCCTGCTTACAAGTCGGCACCGCATCCTTCGGCGGCGGATTCTTAAATACACAACGATAGCACGGTCCTTCTCCCGGCACATAGGTCATCAACTGTCCCTGGAATCGAATGATGCCAGCATGGGAAAACGGCTTTTTCGCCATGACACACGCATCGTTAATCAAAAACTTTGCCGGAAAATTATCTGTTCCATCAATGATAAAATCATAATCCTGAATCAGTTCCATGATGTTTTCACTGGTGACAAAGGTATGATAGGTTTTCACAGTGACATCCGGATTCATGGCTTCCATCGTTTCCTTGGCGGATTCGACCTTTGGCTTCCCTACATCCTTTGTTGCGTGGATAATCTGCCGCTGCAAGTTGGATAAATCCACTTCATCGGCATCCGCAATGCCAATGGTTCCAACACCAGCAGCTGCCAGATACATGGCAACCGGTGCACCCAGACCGCCTGCACCAATGACTAACACCTTGGCATTCAGCAGCTTTTTCTGTCCCTTTACGCCGACTTCTTTTAAGATAATATGGCGAGAATACCGCTCCAACTGTTCATTTGTAAATGCCATTACTGACCGCCTCCCATGAAATACAGAAATTCCACCGTATCGCCATCCTTCAAAACGGTGCTTTCAAATGTACCACTTTCTACAAAGTCATCATTAATGGTAACTGTAACATACTGCGGTGTTTCCACCTTTTCGTCCACAATCAACTGTGCAACGGTCAGACCGTCTGCAACTTCCTTTGCTACCCCTGCTACTGTAATCTTCATCATGCATTCTCCTTTATATGGATTATTTTTTTAATGTATCAATGATTTCTACAATCTCTGATTTTTTAACCAGCCCTCTCAGCCGTGCCTGCTCTGTGCCATTCTGGAAAAAGACCAGTGTGGGAGCTGCTTGTACTGCATATTGCTCTGCCAAATCTGCATCAAAGTTAATATTCACTTTCACAACTTTAAACCCTTCCGGATAAGCTGCTGCAACCTCAGAAAGCAATGGAGCAATCCGCTTGCATGGCACACAACTGTCAGAATAAAAGTCCACCAGTACAATACCATCTGCCTGCAACACCTCAGCTGCGAAGTTCTCTGCACTGACTCGTACTGCCATTTAATCTCCCACCTTTTGTACAATCAGATTATAGGTACCGTCCTCGTTATCCATGAGCTTCAGGATCTTGTGTCCTTCTTCCTTGATGCTTCTCGGCACATTCTGCACCGGTTCGCCGTCATTCATCTTGATAGACAAAATCTGTCCGTCATCCAGTTCTTCCAATGCTACCTTTGCCTTGACAAAAGTAACTGGACAAACTACATCCGTAATATCCACAGTATCATCTATTTTAAAATCAGCCATTTTGATATACCTCCTGAATCACTTTTTCAAATTTCTCTCTGCCGACCCGATCCAATGTAAATTTAAACCGTTCGCCTGCCTTTGCATGATCTGCAAAGAACTGAATTGTTGCATCGCACACTTTTAACAACAATTCTTTATCTGCAATAAAAGGAATGATTGCTTCCCCTTTGCTGATGCTATTGCCAAACAATCCACCAAAAGAAACAATATATCCATGTACTGTATCCCATGCTTCAGTCGGACATGCCTTATAACATCGTCCACAGAAATTGCACTTGCTATCCTCTACAGAAATCTTGCCATTCTCCAATGTGATCGCATTGCTTCTGCAAGCCTTAACACAAACGCCGCACTGAATGCAGTCATTTTCTCTCCATTGCACTTTGATGCCGCCCTTGATTCCAAGGTCATTTTCCTCTGCTTTTAAGCAATTGTTCTGACATCCGGTGATGCCAAACTTGAATTTATGCGGAAGTTCTCTTGCAAAATACCGTTCATCCAATTCTTTTGCCAGTGCATACGTATCAATACAACCGCTTGGGCAAATTGCTTCTCCCTGACATGCTGTCACGGTGCGGACTCTTGGTCCGCAAACACCCGGTTCTACACCACCCTCACCCAGAGCTTTTTTGACTTCTTCAATTTGTTCCAGCTTGATAAACGGAATTTCTACGCTCTGTCGGGAGGTCAGATGTACATGTCCCTGCCCGAACTTTTCAGCAACCTCTGCAATGGTTGCAAGCTGTGTGGCACTCAGGTTTCCACCCACTACACGCAGCCGCAAAGAAAAATGATTCTTTTGCTTCTGCCGCATAAATCCACCCTTTTTCAGGGTTGCATAATCTACTGCCATTGCTTGTTCACTCCTTGCTCTGCTCAATCGCCTGTGCAAAATCTGCAATCAGGTCATCAATATCTTCAATTCCTACGCTCACCCGAATGGTGTCGTCATACACGCCAGCACTCCGTTTTTGCTGTTCTGAACTATGTGTATAAATGGTACTTGCGGGATGAATCACCAGCGTTCTGACATCGCCAATATTGGTTGCATTCACTGCAAACTGCAAATGATTGATAAGACGAAATGCTTTCTCTTTGCTGCCGGCTCTGATGGTCAAAATAGCACCGCCTTTGCCGCCAAACTGACTCTGTACCAAATCATAATAGGGACTGCTCTGCAATGCCGGATAATTGACAGTAACATCTTTTTGACTTTCCAGATATTCTGCCAACTGCTTGGCATTGCTGCAAATGCGTTCCATCCGCAACCCCAGTGTTTCCATACCAACCGTATTCATAAACGCATTCATGGGAGCAAGACAGCTGCCGAAATTCCGCCAGATGCCGTTCCGCAGCTTTGCCAGATAGGCAAACTTTCCATATTTTTTATAATCTGCAAAACCATGATATCGTTCCGGATCCCACGCAAATTTGCCGCTGTCAATGATAACACCGCTGATAGAATTGCCGCCGCCGTTGATATACTTAGAAGAAGAGTGTACCACAATATCTGCACCATAATCAAATGAATGCAGCAAATACGGCGTTGCCGTTGTACTGTCAATGATCAGCGGAATCCCATGCTTATGTACCAATGCGGAAACTTTTTTTAAGTCCACGACATCCAACTTCGGATTGCCGATCAATTCGGTAAAGACCACTTTTGTCTTCTCATTGATCAATGGTGCAACTGCCTCTGCGGTGACACTCTCTACAAAGCGAGTTGTAATGCCAAACGCTTTCAGGTCACCGAACAGGTCAATGGTACCGCCAAACAAACCCGAACCGGCAATCACTTCATCACCAGCCTCTAAAATGTTCAACAGTGCCATTGTAACTGCTGCCATACCGGAAGAACAGGCAACTGCTCCGATACCATTTTCCATCGCAGCAACACGCTTTTCAAATGCATCTACAGTCGGATTGCTGATTCTGGTATAAGCAAATCCGGCGGCTTTATTATTAAATATTTTTTCCAGCTGCTCTGCGGACGACTGTGCAAACGCACTTACCTGATAAATCGGTGTGATGGTAGCACCGTTTTGGGTATTGCTGTCGAACTGCTGATGCAGCAATGCGGTATTAAATTTCATGATATCACGCCCCAAGTGATTGATTCTTCTATTTTTTATAAACATCTCTGCACCAATTTATTAAATATAATACATCGGTTCTTCCGTATCAGTGAGAAACGAACGATATTGCTCCATCAGGTCATAAAGAGTGATGCTGTCGCAAAATTTTCTGAGATAAGATGTCATTGGATTCCATAGATAATGGTTTACAATTCCTTTTAATGCAGCATCGTCTGCCGCTTCCTGAAAGTTGACATCTGCCAAAACCGTCACATCTAAAGCATCTATGACTGTCCGCAGCGTAATCTGCTCCGCTGGTCTGGTAATGACATAGCCGCCTTTAAATCCTTTTAAGCTTCTCACTAAATTTGCCTGCCGCAGCACCATCAGAATTTGTTCCAAATATTTCATGGAAAGATTCTGCCGTTTAGAAATACTGCTGACTGTAACTGGCTTTCCTTCTTCTGCATACAGTGCGATATCCATCAGTGCAAGAATACCACATTCAACCTTCGTGGAAACTTTGATAAGACAGCACCTCCCTTCTACACAACCTGTTTAAAAAATACATAAATCCATTTTTAATTTCTTAGAAAAAAACTTTTCCGAACCGTCATCATTAAAAAATTGATTTACATGGAAAAACCTTTTTGATATAGCATTCCCGTTTCTCGTCTGATTATTCCGAGAACAATGTGGTAGAATAATACCGGTCGCCGCTATCCGGCAGCAAAGCAACAATGGTCTTGCCCTTATTTTCCGGACGCTTTGCCAACTCCAATGCTGCATACAGAGCAGCACCAGAAGAAATGCCAACCAGAACGCCTTCTTGCTTTGCAAGTTCCTTGGCGGTTGCAAAGGCATCTTCATTCTGTACTTTTATAATTTCATCATAAATTGCAGTATTCAGCGTATCCGGAACAAATCCGGCACCAATGCCCTGAATTTTATGTGGTCCCGGCTTTTCTCCGGACAGTACCGCAGAAGTTTCCGGCTCGACTGCTACAATTTGTACATTTGGATTCTGAGACTTGAGATATTCGCCGACACCAGTAATCGTACCACCCGTTCCGACACCGGCAACAAAATAATCTATGTTGCCGTCTGTATCGTTCCAGATTTCCGGTCCGGTCGTTTTGCGGTGTGCTTCCGGATTGGCTGGATTTTCAAACTGTCCTGGAATAAAGCTGTTCGAGATTTCTTCAGCAAGCTCTTTTGCCTTGGCAATGGCACCTTTCATCCCCTTTGCGCCTTCAGTCAGTACAATCTCTGCCCCATATGCCTTCAGGATATTTCTCCGCTCCACACTCATCGTCTCTGGCATGGTCAAAATGACACGATATCCCTTTGCTGCTGCAATGGCTGCCAGACCAATACCAGTATTACCGGAAGTCGGCTCAATAATCACAGAATCCGGCTGCAGCAATCCTTTCTGTTCTGCATCTTCCAACATGGATTTTGCAATCCTGTCTTTGACACTGCCTGCCGGATTCAGATATTCCAGCTTTACCAGCAAGGTGGCTTGCAAATTATGTGCCTGCTCCAGATTTACGGTTTCCACCAACGGGGTGTGTCCGATCAATTCAATTGCACCTTTATAAATCGTTCCCATGACAATGCCCTCCATATGATAGTATAATCATCATCTTATTTTATATTTTTCTTTTCTGCATCAGATTACAACAGAGTTTTCTTGCAGGGATTGATTCTCCAGCAAATACGCCTGATCTCCCACTGTTACAAAAATCCGATACAAAAATACGTCTACGGTTTCTCCAACAAAAATTCGGTTCTCTTCCAAAGCTCTTGTTGCCAGCAGAACCGTATCATTGACTCTTACCCGCAATTCCATTTTATCTCCACGGAAAGAAACATGCTCCACAACGCCTTTTGAGGCAGAACTTCTGTACTTCTGCACTTCATTTTTCTTGGTAATTTTCACAAATTCTGGACGGACAATTGCTTTTTCCGCCCCTTCGATCGCCTCAAATGTATGAAACGCCTGATAGTCCTTTACAATCGAAGTTTGCCCAAAGAAAGAAGCGGTAAATGCTGTCTGTGGTTTCTGATAAACATCCAGCGGTGTTCCCATCTGTTCAATTCTTCCTTTATTCGTAATAATAATTTCATCTGCCACTTCAATCGCTTCATCCTGATCATGCGTGACAAAAATACTGGTCACGCCAAGTTGTTCAATCATATCTTTCAACCAGCTCCGCAACTCTTGACGGACTTTCGCATCAATCGCTGCAAACGGTTCATCCAGCAGCAACAACTGGGGATTCGGTGCCAGTGCACGGGCAAATGCAACTCTCTGCCGCTGTCCGCCGGAAAGTTGACTCGGATACCGCTTTTCCAATCCTTTCAGCCCAATCAACTCAATCAATTCTTTGACTCGCTTGTCAATGCTTTTTTTATCTGCCTTTTGCACCTTCAAGCCAAATGCAATATTTTCATACACTGTCATATAGCGAAACAAAGCGTAATTCTGAAAGACGAATCCAATTCCACGCTTACTTGCCGGAACATCGTTTACGACCTTTCCGTCAATGATAATTTCTCCGCTGTCCGGCTGATCCAAACCTGCAATCATTCGCAGAATCGTTGTTTTTCCGCTGCCGCTCGGTCCAAGCAAACCAATCAGCTTTCCCTTTTCAATCCCGAAGCTCACATGGTCAGATGCCTTATAATTGTTAAAATGCTTGTTAATATCTTTTAGTTCTACGTACATGTTACTGTTCCTTCTTTCCTCTGTATTCAATCACGCTCCGGATGATCAAGATAATAACTGCCATAATGACCAAAATAGAGGAGACTGCAAATGCCGGTACATACTGAAACTCATTGAACAAAATTTCCACATGCAATGGCAAGGTATTGGTCTTCCCCCGCAGATGTCCGGATAGAACAGAAACTGCACCGAACTCTCCCATCGCTCTCGCTGCACAAAGCACAATTCCATAGAGAAATGCCCATTTGATATGCGGGAAAGTAATCCGTCGAAAAATCGTCCACCCCTTTGCTCCCATCAAAGCAGCGGCTTCCTCTTCGTCTGTCCCCTGTGATTCCAATACAGGAATCAACTCTCTCGAGATGAACGGAAATGTGACAAAAACCGTTGCAAGTACGATTCCCGGTACTGCAAAAACCACTTGAATCCCAAGCTCCTGCAAATATGGATACAGAAAACTCTGTCTGCCAAATGTCAGCACGAAAATCAAACCGGCAATGACCGGTGAAATCGTAACTGGTACATCAATCAAGGTTGTCAGTACTTTTTTGCCTCTGAAATGGAACTTTGTCACTGCCCAAGCCGCAAACACACCAAAAATTGTATTGATCAATACTGCACAAATCGTAGCTTCCAATGTCAATATAAGTGCTTTCATAGTGTACTCATCCGTTACCGCTTTCAGATAGGTTTCCCAACCACTTCGCAGTGCCTCGGAAATAACCGTAATCAACGGCAGCAACAGCATCAAGACCAAAAACAAAACGCTGATGCCAATCAAAAGACATTTTACAACTTTAGAACCAATGGTTTCTTCATGCATGATCAGGAACCTCCTTTCAGCTTTTTTGCATTTCTCGCTTGTATGAGATTGCTCAGAAATAATATCAGGAACGAAACGATTAACATCACCAATGCAATGGCAGTGGCACTGGCATAGTCATACTCTTGCAACTCTGACATAATAATCAGCGGTGTGATCTCCGTTTCATACGGCTGATTGCCGGCAATGAAAACTACGCTGCCATATTCTCCAAGGCATCTGCCAAACGCCAATCCAAATCCGGTGAAAACGGCGGGACGAATTTCCGGAAAAATGACTTTCCAAAAAATCTTAACACGACTCGCTCCCAGCACACCGGCTGCTTCTTCATAAGAAGGATCTAATTTTTCCAAAACGGGCTGTACAGTACGAACAACAAACGGAATGCCAATAAAGACCAGTGCCACGGTAATTCCCACTCTGGTATAAGCTATTTCAATGCCAAATTTCGCAAAGAATTTGCCAATCAGACCGGTATTCGCTGTCAAAGCAGTCAGTGCAATACCGGCAACCGCTGTTGGAAGGGCAAAAGGCAATTCAATCATACCATCCAGAATCCGTTTCAGCGGAAATCGATACCGCACCAGCACCCAAGCCAGAACGACACCCATCACCGCATTGATAACAGATGCAATCAATGCGGTCAAAAAGCTGACACGAAAGCTTGCCAGTACACGAGGACGTGTAATCGTCTCTATGATCTCTGAAAAACTCATTTGTGCCGTAAAAACCACAAGAGATGCCAGAGGAATCAGGACAACCACACTCAAGATTGTCAATGTTACCCCCATAGAGATTCCAAATCCCGGAATCACTCTTTTGCTCTTCTGTTTCATAATAACTCCCTACTTTTTATTTCTCATAAATCTGGTCAAAAATACCGCCATCTGCAAAATGTTTTTCCTGTGCTTCATCCCATCCGCCGAAATCCTGAATGGTAACCAAGTTGATATCCAAATCAAATACATCTGCATATTCTTGCAAAATTGTCTCATTGGATGGACGATAATAATTATCGCCTGCAATTCTCTGTGCTTCATCAGAATAGAGATACTGCAAATATTCCGTAGCCACTTCTCTGGTGCCTCTCTTATCGACAACCGAATCTACTACTGCCACAGACGGCTGTGCCAAAATGCTGATACTCGGTGTGACAATCTCATAATCATCTGGATAATCCTTCATCGAAAGATATGCTTCATTCTCCCATGCCAGCAGTACATCGCCCTGTCCATTTTCAACGAAGGTTGTGGTTGCACCTCTTGCACCAGAATCCAGAACCAGAACATTCTGATAAAGTTTTTTCATAAAGTCTTCGATTTTTGCTTCATCGTCTCCATATACCTGCTTTGCATATGCCCAAGCCGCTAAGTAATTCCATCTTGCACCGCCGGAAGTCTTTGGATTCGGCGTAATGACACCAATGCCATCCTGCACCAAATCATCCCAGTCCTGAATGTTTTTCGGATTGCCCTTCCGTACTAAAAATACAATCGTAGAAGTATAGGGAGCACTGTCATCCTCAAATTCCGATGTCCATCCCTCTTCGATCAAACCAGCATTCTGAATGGCATCTACATCATATTCCAATGCCAGTGTGACTACATCTGCTTCCAAACCGTTCGCAACTTCCAATGCCTGTTTTCCAGAACCGCCGTGTGACTGTGTAATTGTGACATCTTGCCCCGTCTTTTCTTTCCAATGTGCTGCAAAAACCTCATTGTATGCAGTATACAACTCTCTGGTCGGGTCATAAGACACATTTGTAATCTGTACGCTTCCGTCTTCGTTTGCGGAACTTTCACCGCATCCGGTTGCCACCATTGCAGTCAACGCAGCTGCCAATATAATCCCCGCTACCTTTTTTACATTCCAATATTTCATATAAAGTACCCTCTTTCTAATATTTTGATTTTGTTTCGTTCATTCTTATCTGAAGAGACAACATCGTATCATGCCTCCGGCTACGCCAAACCACAAATCATGCATTTCTGCAACCCCCTCACACATCTTTAATTCATACCATTCCGATGTGTTTTGTATATTTGCTATTATACACCCATTTTCTCCCGTTGTCAACCATTTTTCTGCTTTTCTACCAAACCAACAATAAACCTATTTATTTCATAGGTTTCATATGCATATCGCACAAAAAAAGAACTCTTTTTTCTGAAAATACATTTTTATTTCCAAAATAGTCCATTTTAGCTGTATTCCATGGAACCACGGAAATCAATTTTCGGATTTCTTAGGGAAACCTTGTCTGAACCGTCCGGCAGATTCGCTACGCTGTCTGCCTGTGACCGCTGTCCGCCCTGTTCTGTATCTAAATTTGCAGTCTAAC